>CAZKNB010000053.1:0-9146 GCA_964554075.1 uncultured Bacteroides sp. | reverse complement strand
TCTGGTGGAATGAGAACCAGAAGAAGATGGCGATGCCGAGCACTGCGAAGAGTGCGTACATGCGCTGACGGATCTCCTTGGCCATAGCTACCTTCTCCTCGGCTGTGTACTGCGCAACCTCCTCCTTAGTCTTCTTTGCCGGAGTCGGGAGTGACTTCTTGTTGAAGAGGAAGATGGTCAGAGAGATGAACATAGCTACCACAGAGGCGATGAATGAGTAGTGGATACCGGTGTTGAACACGTCGAGATACTTGGCGCAGAACTCACCGAGCACTGCGGGCGAAGCTACGTCTGAACATCCTGCAGCCGCTGCAAGCTCCTGCAGATTGCTCATCACGTTCTCGCTCATGCCTGCGGCATTGTTGATGTACTGATGGCAGAGAGCAGGCAGAGAGGCGTCGTACGACATGGCGTTGACATTCAGCCACCAGCTGCGGAGAGCCGGAGCGATGAACGGAGCAATCAGACCACCCACGTTGATGAAGACGTAGAAGATCTGGAAGCCAGAGTCGCGCTGTGCGCTATATTTAGGATTATCGTAGAGCTGACCTACGATGGCCTGCAGGTTACCCTTGAAGAGTCCGTTACCGAAGGCGATAAGCAGAAGGGCACCGCATGTGAGAGTAAGCAACCAAGTGGTATTCTCGGATGTGGCAAGAATAGGGAATGAGAGAATGATATAGCCGAGTGTCATCACGATGAGTCCGCTGATGATGGTGGCTTTATAATTCTGTGTCTTGTCGGCGATGACACCTCCTACAAGTGAGAGGATGTAGATGCCGGCATAGAAGAATGAATAGATGAGGGTACTCTGCTCCTCGCTAAGTCCGAACTTCGAACAGAGGAAAAGCACCAACACCGCATTCATGATGTAGTAACCGAAGCGTTCGCCCATATTACTCAAGGCGCTAGCTATAAGTCCCTTAGGATGTTTACTGAACATAAATGTAATGATATTTAGATTAATAATAAGTTTTCTTTTTTGGCGTTCACTTAATTGTGAAACAATGCAAATATATAGTAAAATGAATTACTCTGCAAATAATGGCGCAATTTCTGCCCTCGACTCCTTGATGAGGTCGGCGGGAGAGAGCTTTATCTGCAGTCCGCGGACACCCGCACTTACATATATATATGTATAGTCGGTGCAGGTGGAGTGGATGTACGTAGGGAAATGCTTCTTCATCCCGATTGGCGAACAGCCGCCGCGGATGTAGCCCGTCAGCGGGAGAAGCTCCTTCATCGGTATGAGGTCGCACTTCTTGTTGCCCGACACCTTGGCAGCCAGCTTGAGGTCTACCTCGTGCTCTCCGGGAATGACACAGACGAAGTGACCCGTCTTGTCGCCCTTCAGTACGAGGGTCTTGAACACCTGCTCGATGTTCTCGCCCAGACTGGCAGCCACATGGATGGCGCTGAGGTCGTTCTCGTCGACCTCGTAGGGTATCAGTTCATATTTCACACCCGCCTTGTCGAGCAGGCGGGCAACGTTGGTCTTATTTATCTTAGTCGTCATAACTCTTGTCGTCGTTATTTCAGTTTCAATTCCTCTTTCAGATACTTGGATGTGTAGCCCTTGCCGGAGAGCGCCACCTCTTCGGGCGTTCCGCTGCAAAGGAGCTCTCCTCCACCCTTTCCGCCGTCGGGTCCCATGTCGATGATATAGTCTGCCATCTTGATGACATCGAGATTGTGCTCGATGACAATGACGGTGTTGCCACGCTCCACAAGGCGGTTCAGCACGTTCATCAGCACGCGGATATCCTCGAAGTGAAGTCCGGTGGTCGGCTCGTCGAGTATGTAGACGGTCTTTCCGCTGTCGCGCTTGGCGAGTTCGGTGGCCAGCTTCACGCGCTGACTCTCACCGCCCGAAAGCGTGGTGGACGACTGTCCCAGCTTGATGTAGCCCAGTCCGACCTCCTGAAGCACCTTGATCTTGTTCAGTATCTGCGGCACATTCTCGAAGAACTCCACGGCACGGTTGATGGTCATGTCGAGCACATCGGCGATGGACTTACCCTTGAAGCGCACCTCCAGAGTCTCGCGGTTGTAGCGCTTGCCGTGGCACACCTCGCAGGGAACGTAGACATCGGGCAGGAAGTTCATCTCTATCGTCTTGTAACCATTGCCGGAGCACGCCTCGCAGCGACCGCCACTTATATTAAAGGAGAAGCGGCCGGGCTTGTAGCCTCGGATCTTCGCCTCGGGCAGCCCCACGAAGAGGTTACGGATGTCGGAGAAGACACCTGTGTAGGTGGCTGGATTGGAGCGCGGCGTACGTCCCAGGGGCGACTGGTCCACGCTGACCACCTTATCTATATATTCGAGTCCCTCGATGGCATCGTAGGCCAAGGGGTCCTGGAGTGAACGGTAGAAGTGCTGCGAAAGGATTGGCTGGAGCGTCTCGTTGATAAGCGTAGACTTTCCGCTGCCCGACACGCCGGTGACGCAGATGAGGCAGCCCAGCGGGAACTCCACGTCGACGCCCTTCAGATTGTTGCCGCGTGCGCCTAGCAGACGGAGCTTGTTGCCGTTGCCCTTGCGACGCTCGGCAGGCACCTCGATGGCCATCTCGCCGTTGAGATACTGCGACGTCAGCGTATGGGTCTTAATCATCTCCTCGGGCGTACCCGCGAAGACAACCTCGCCACCCAGTCGGCCAGCCTTCGGACCCATGTCGACCACGTAGTCCGACGCCAGCATCATGTCCTTGTCGTGCTCCACCACGATGACCGTGTTGCCAATGTCGCGCAGCTCCTTCAGTGAGTTGATCAGGCGGAGATTGTCGCGCTGATGGAGTCCGATGCTCGGCTCGTCGAGGATGTAGAGCACGTTGACCAGCTGCGAACCAATCTGTGTTGCCAGTCGGATGCGCTGACTCTCGCCGCCCGAGAGCGAAACGGAGCTTCGGTCCAGGGAGAGATAGTCCAGACCAACGTCGAGCAGGAACTTCAGTCGCGTGCGGATCTCCTTAAGGATCTCCGAAGCAATCCTCTTCTGCTGACTCTCCAGTCTATCCTCCACATTGCTGAGCCACTCGTAGAGCTCACTGATGTCCATGTTTGCCAGCTCGCTGATGTTCTTTTCAGCGATGCGGAAGCTCATGGCCTCGCGGTTCAGCTTGGTGCCGCCACACTCGGGACAGAGAGCAGTGCGGGCAAACTGGTCAGCCCACTTCTGAGTGGTGGCTGAGGCATCCTTCTGCTGCAGCAGCTGGATGTATTTCACCACGCCCTCGTAGGTGACGAAATAGTCGGAAGAGGTGCCAATCAGCGAACTCTTGATCTTCAGTCGCTCGTCGCAGCCATTGAGAATCTCGTCGATGGCCTCGTCGGGCAGCTCGCAGACAGGCGTCTTCAGGGTGGCATCGTAGCGCTCAAGCAGAGCAGCTATCTGCCAGAATATCATTGCGTTCTTATATTTTCCAAGTGGAGCAATCGCACCCTCGTGAACAGAGAGGTTGCGGTCGGGAATCACCAGGTCGATGTCAATCTGGTTGACCACGCCGAGTCCCTTACACTTCGGGCAGGCGCCCTGAGGCGAGTTGAACGAGAAGTTGTGGGGTGCAGGCTCACGATAGGCCAGCCCCGTCACGGGGCACATCAGTCGTTTGCTGTAGTGGCGCACGCTGTCGGTCGCGACGTCGTAGATGAGCAGCAGTCCGTCGCCCTGGCGCATCGCCGTGGCCACGCTCTGCTTCAGTCGCACCTCATCGCTGTTGTCCACCACCATCTTGTCGATGACCACCTCGATGTCATGGTTCTTGTAGCGGTCCACCTTCATGCCGTGGGTCACCTCGCGAATCTCTCCGTCGATGCGGACATAGAGATAGCCCTTCTTGCGAACCTGCTCGAAGAGCTCCTTATAGTGACCCTTACGCGAACGAACCATAGGCGCCAGCAGGTAGATGCGCTTGCCGTCATACTCCTGCTTGATGAGCTCCACAATCCTCTCCTCGGTGTACTTCACCATCTTCTCGCCCGAGAGATATGAATAGGCCACTCCGGCGCGTGCGAAGAGCAGACGCAGGTAGTCGTAGACCTCGGTCGTGGTGCCCACCGTGGAGCGCGGGTTCTTATTGGTGGTCTTCTGTTCGATTGAAATGACCGGACTCAGTCCCGTAATCTTGTCGACATCCGGGCGTTCCAGGTTGCCGAGGAAGTTGCGCGCATAGGCAGAGAAGGTCTCGATGTAGCGACGCTGTCCCTCGGCAAAGATGGTGTCAAATGCCAGTGACGACTTTCCGCTGCCGCTCAGTCCCGTTATCACCGTCAGACTGTCGCGCGGAATCTCCACATCAATATTCTTCAGATTGTGTACTCTTGCGCCGTACACCTCGATATACTGTTTTTCCTCCATTATCTTCAGTAAAAAAGAATAGCCCACAAATATAAGGCTTTTCACGCTAAAAACCGCCTACCCGACTCTCTTTTAAATTTTGATGACCGAAAGCGGGCAAAATGTAAAGTTTTTCACGAAACAATTGCAGATATATCCATGCGCTTTTGTAACTTTGCACGATTATTACAACCGTAAACAATTAGAAAGCTGATTTCATGAAACTTAAATTTAATCGACTGATTCTGGCGGCAGCCTTCACGGCACTCTCCGCAACCACGACACTTGCACAGGAGAACCAGTCGTACTTCATGCACACCATTGAGAAGGGACAAAGTCTCTACTCCATCTCGACCATGTACGGAGTGAGCCAGAGCGACATCGTCAAGATGAACCCCGGCTGCGACCAGACTCTATATGCCGGACAGCGACTCAGAATACCTAAGAGCGCCGCCTCCGACTCTACTGCCGGTCAGACATTCCACACCATACAGGCGGGCGAGACGCTCTATCGCCTCACCGTCATCTACAACGTTTCGGCCAAGAGCATACTCGACGCCAACCCCGGACTGAGCGCCGACAACTTCCGCATCGGTCAGGTGGTTCGCATCCCTAACGCTTCGACTGCATCGACTGCCCTCGCATCGTCGGCTACGACTGGTCGCAGCAACAGCAACACGACCAGCGGACCCGCTCCGGCTGTGAAGTCCAGATGCCGCACCATGCACACCGTGAAGCGCAAGGAGACCATCTTCAGCGTCAGCAAGGAGTATGGCATCACCGAGCAGGAGCTCATCGCTGCCAATCCCGAACTGAAGGATGGCATGAAGAAGGGCCAGCTGCTCTGCATCCCATACGCTTCGAAGACATCGACCACGAAGACTAGCTCCACTCCTACCGACAACGAGCTCTTCCGCGACAGTGAACGCACCGCAAAGCGCTACACCACCATCCGTGCCGCCCTGCTGCTGCCCTTCACTCAGGACAAGCGCATGACGGAGTACTACGAGGGATTCCTGCTCGCCGTCGACAGCCTGAAGCGCTCGGGAGTCTCTATGGACATCCATGTCCACAACCTCGACGACAGCGCCGCTACGCTCAACGCCCTCCTGGCCAAGGAGGAGATGAAGAGCATGAACATCATCTTCGGTCCTGCCCAGGCTAAACACTCGCTGCAGCTGGCTAAGTTCGCCAAGCAGAACAACATCACGCTCGTAATCCCCTTCTCATCGAAGGAGGATGTCGTCCTCAACTATCCGAACGTCTACCAGATAAACACTCCGCAGTCATATCTCTACTCGGAGGTGAACGAGCACTTCAGCCGCCAGTTCTCCAACGCCAACGTCATCTTCCTCGACGCCAGCTCCGACCCTAAGGTCAAGACGGAGTTCATCGAGAGCCTGAAGGGCGAACTGAAGAGCAAGGGCATCAGCTACAAGGCTCTGCCGGAGACATCATCCGTAGAGGGACTGAAGAGCGCCATCAATGCCAACAAGAACAACATCTTCATCCCGACATCGAGCAGCGACGTATCGCTCATCAAGATAATACCGAACCTGACACTGCTGGTGCGCAGCATGCCTGAGGTCAGCATACAGATGTTCGGCTACCCCGAGTGGCAGACCTACACCAAGGACCGCCTGGAGAACTTCTTCGAGCTCGACACATACTTCTACTCATCCTTCTACACCAACAACCTGCTGCCCGCTGCGGTCAACTTCACCAAGAGCTATCAGCGCTGGTATCGCAAGGAGATGGAGAACAGCTATCCGAAGTATGGCATGCTGGGATTCGACACCGGCTACTTCTTCCTGAAGGGTCTCTCGCTCTACGGCTCTAAGCTCGACAAGAATCTCGGCCGAATGAACGACATCCGACCCATCCAGACGGGATTCAAGTTCCAGAGAGCTAACAACTGGGGCGGATTTATCAACAAGAAGGTCTTCTTCGTCCACTTCAACAAGCAGTTTGAACTGGTGAAGATCGACTTCGAATAGGCATCCGCGGGGGCGCGCACTTGGCTCGCCCCGCAAACATCAACACTGAATTTATAAAGATACAATGATAAGAAGGATATTAATGATTGCGGCTCTGATAGCCTCGATGGCGACAACCGAAAGGGTCTACGCCCAGGTCGGCGAACTGCGCCACAACCTGGCCATAGGTATCAACGGCGGTGCCAACTACAACAGCGTAAGCTTTGAGCGCCACCGCGTCACCCAGCAGGGACTTCTCGGCCCCAACTACGGACTCACACTGCGCTACATCTCGGAGAAGTATTTCTCCATGATCTGTGGCCTGCAGGTCGAGGTGAACTATTCGCAGCGTGGTTGGGACAAGAAGTTTGAGCTTGAGGATGGCTCCAAAGACCCCTCGCTCGGCTATACCCACAAGATGAACTACCTGGAGGTGCCCTTCCTGGCCCACCTGGCCTTCGGTCGCGACTACGGCTGTCAGGTCTTCCTGAACCTCGGTCCGCAGATCGGTTACCTGCTCAACGACTCCTACACCAGCCTCGGACTCACCGAGAGCGAGCTGGAGGCCGATGAGTACTCAATGCCTATCGACAATAAGTTCGACTACGGAATCGTGGGCGGACTGGGAGTCGAGGTGCACACCCGCAAGGCTGGCAGCTTCCTCATCGAGGGACGCTACTACTTCGGTCTTGCCGACTTCTACAACAGCGCCAAGAAGGACTACTTCTCACGCTCGTCAAACGCTACGATCAGCGCCAAAATCACATATCTTTTCGACCTGAAGAAATAGGAGATGAAGTTCGAACTGACATCTGCATACAAGCCTACCGGCGACCAGCCGGAGGCTATCGCTCAACTCACCGAGGGGCTGAAGCAGGGTGTGCCTGCACAGACCCTGCTCGGCGTGACCGGCTCCGGCAAGACCTTTACCATTGCCAACGTGATTGCCAACGTCAATAAGCCGACGCTCATCCTGAGCCACAACAAGACGCTGGCAGCGCAGCTCTACAGCGAGTTCAAGGGCTTCTTCCCCAACAATGCCGTCGAATACTACGTCTCATACTACGACTACTATCAGCCGGAGGCCTACATCCCCAGCTCAGACACATATATCGAGAAGGATCTCTCCATCAACGAGGAGATTGACAAACTGCGACTGGCAGCCCTCTCCGCCCTGCTCTCGGGACGCAAGGATGTCGTTGTGGTGTCGTCGGTTTCGTGCATCTACGGCATGGGCAACCCGTCGGACTTCTACGAGAACGTCATCGAGATTATCCGCGGCAAGATGCTCGACCGCAACGTGCTGTTGCGCCGACTGGTGGACTCGCTCTACACTCGCAACGACCTTGAGCTCAACCGTGGCAACTTCCGCGTGAAGGGCGACACGGTCGACATCTATCTGGCATACAACGACAACATCCTGCGCGTCATCTTCTGGGGCGACGAGATTGACACCATCGAGGAGGTGGACCCCGTCAGCGGCATCAGCCTTGGCAAGTTCGACGACTATAAGATCTATCCCGCCAACCTCTTCATGACCTCCAAGGAGTCCACCCAGAGGGCCATCCATCAGATTGAGGACGACCTGACTAAGCAGGTGCAGTACTTCGAGTCGATTGGCAAACCCTTCGAGGCTAAGCGCCTCTACGAGCGCGTCACCTACGACATGGAGATGATTCGTGAGCTGGGCCACTGCTCCGGCATAGAGAACTACTCGCGCTACTTCGACGGACGCGAGGCGGGAACCCGCCCCTATTGTCTGCTCGACTTCTTCCCCGAGGATTTCCTGATGGTCATCGACGAGAGCCACGTCAGTGTGCCGCAGATACGTGCCATGTATGGCGGCGACCGTGCGCGCAAGGTGAACCTCGTGGAGTATGGCTTCCGCCTCCCCGCAGCGCTCGACAACCGTCCGCTGAAGTTCGAGGAGTTTGAGGCTCTGACCAAGGAGGTGATCTACGTCAGCGCCACCCCGGCGGACTATGAGCTGGTGCAGTCGGAGGGTGTCGTGGTTGAGCAGATCATTCGTCCTACGGGACTCCTTGACCCAATCATCGACGTGCGCCCCAGTCTCAATCAGATTGACGACCTCATGGAGGAGATTCAGCTGAGGATAGAGAAGGAGGAGCGTGTGTTGGTCACCACCCTGACCAAGCGCATGGCAGAGGAGCTGACGGAGTACTTGTTGGGGCACGGCGTGCGCTGCAACTACATCCACAGCGACGTGGACACCCTGGAGCGCGTGAAGATTATGGACGAGCTGCGTCAGGGCTACTACGACGTGCTGATAGGCGTCAACCTGCTTCGTGAGGGACTAGACCTCCCCGAGGTTTCGCTGGTGGCCATTCTCGATGCCGACAAGGAGGGCTTCCTCCGCTCCCACCGCTCTCTCACTCAGACAGCGGGACGTGCGGCGCGAAACGTCAACGGCCGTGTCATCATGTATGCCGACAAGATTACGGAGAGCATGCAGCAGACCATCGACGAGACCAACCGCCGCCGCGAGAAGCAGCTGGCCTACAACGAGGCACACGGCATCACTCCGCAGCAGATCAAGAAGGCGCGCAACCTCGCCGTCTTCGGCACTCAGCAGAGCGAGGAGGAGTCTCCGGCAAAGGTGGAGAAGGGAGCATACGTGGAGCCCACGCCCAACGCAGCCGCCGACCCTATCGTTGGCTATATGACGCGCGACCAGCTCAAGAAGAGCATAGACCGCACCAAGAAGCTGATGCAGGAGGCCGCCAAGCAGCTTGAGTTCATCCAGGCCGCCCAATACCGCGACGAGCTCCTCAAGCTAGAGGACATCATGAAGGAGAAATTCGGAGAATGACC
>CAZKNB010000052.1:0-9287 GCA_964554075.1 uncultured Bacteroides sp. | reverse complement strand
CCGTCGCAATCGTCGGGGAGATTTATAGGGGGATTAAAAGAGGAGGAAAATAGAAAGCATAAATCTGACGAAGGAGACCCCGGAGGGGTCGGTGTTTATGTTAACCCTGGGGAAAGCCCCGGAGGGGCGTCCCCAGGGCAAGAATACCCCCCCCAACCAACCACCCCGGAGGGGTGGATTTGGAAATAGCAGAAACTTAAAAACATAAGATAACAACAGTACATATCTGATATATGAAAAGATTAACGATACTTGTTTCGATGGTGCTCGCCATGATGGGCGGCACAATCACCGCACAGTCGCTGCCACTCCAGATGCGCGACGGAGCGGGACAGCTGCGCCTGGGCGTGGCAACAGAGGGCGAAAGCCAGTGGCTCGACCTCTGCAAGTTTAAGAAGAAGGGCACACTCTACAGCTTCACAAAGCCGGTGAAGGCACTGAAGGAGCTCGGCCTCACCATCCTGCCGCTGAAGGACAGCGACGGATTCATCGTCAAGGTGGAGCGCGGCGAAGCCACAGGCGACGTGCAACTCTGCTGGACATTCGGCGGATGCTCCGACCGCGCAGGCAGCTACACCACCGACAGCCTGGCACCCGAGGACTGCCGCGACAACGTCTTCAGCGTGGAGGGCGGCTCATTCATCACCTACTATGGCCAAAGCATGGCACTGAGAGTGACGGCAGGCGTAACCCCCGCCACCTCGGACATCCGTCTGAGCGACGGCAACAGCCAGGGCTCACCGCTCCAGCTGATGAACTCGGGCAAGAAGACAGATGCGCCCGTGATCTGCGCAATGGCCCCACTCACCGAAGATACACCATTATATATATGTATATACAAGCAGAACGCCAAGGCAGACTATAACTACTACATGATGGCGGAGCTTTTTGAAAAATCGAAATTATGAAAAGGATACTTATCGTGCTCTTTGCCGCACTCTCACTGACGGCAAACGCAAAGACATACAACGTGCGCGACTTCGGCGCCAAGGGAGACGGAGTGACAATCGACAGCAAGGCCATCAACAGTGCCATCGAGGCGGCTGCCAAGGAGGGAGGAGGCACCATCTACGTGCCCACCGGCGAGTATGCCTGCTACTCCATCCGACTGGCCAGCCACATCAACCTCTACATCGAACAGGGGGCGAAGATTGTGGCAGCCTTCCCCACCGCCACCGAGGGCTTCGATGCCGCCGAGGAGAACGAACACAACCGCTATCAGGACTTCGGCCACAGCCACTGGAAGAACTCACTCATCTGGGGAATAGGCCTGGAGGACATCACCATCAGTGGTCCCGGACTCATCTACGGCAAGGGTCTGACACGCGAGGAGAGCCGTCTGACAGGCGTGGGCAACAAGGCCATCAGCCTTAAGCTCTGCAAGAATATCACCATAAAGGACATCTCCATGCTCCACTGCGGCCACTTCGCCCTGCTCGCCACAGGCGTAGACAACCTCACCATACAGGGACTGAAGGTCGACACCAACCGCGACGGCTTCGACATCGACTGCTGCCGCAACGTCAGGATCACCGACTGCAGCGTCAACTCGCCATGGGACGACGCCATCGTGCTGAAGGCCTCCTACGCGCTGGGCTACTTCAAGGATACGGAGGACGTAACCATCAGCGGCTGCTACGTCAGCGGCTACGACCGCGGCACCATGCTCGACTGCTCATGGCAGGAGCTTGAGCCTCAGGCACCCGACCACGGCTACGTCACGGGACGCATAAAGCTGGGCACAGAGTCGAGCGGCGGATTCCGCAACATAGCCATCACAAACTGCATCTTCGAACACTGCCGCGGACTGGCTCTGGAGACGGTGGACGGCGGACGACTGGAGGACATCGTCGTCAGCAACATCACTATGCGCGACATTGTCAATGCCCCCATCTTCCTTCGTCTGGGCGCCCGCATGCGTAGTCCGGAGGGAACGCCGATGGGCACCATGAAGCGCATCCTCATCAGCAACGTGAATGTCTACGACGCCGACTCGCGCTACGCATCCATCATAGCGGGTGTGCCGGGCAGCAGGATTGAGGATGTCACACTGAGCAACATACACATCTATTATAAAGGAGGATACAGCAAGGACGACGTGGCTGCCACTATCCCCGAGCAGGAGCGCAGCTACCCGGAGCCCTGGATCTTCGGCACAGTGCCCGCCCGTGGCTTCTACATCCGCCACGCCAGCGACATCCGTCTGAAGGACATCTACCTCAACTACGCCTCTCCCGACACCCGCAAGACATTCGTCGAGGAGGACACCGAAGGGGTGACATATACCAATATCATAGAGAAATAAAATAACTAATATATGAGACGAGAGATTTTACTTGGAGCCCTGCTGCTCAGCGGAGGACTCTACGCACAAAACTGGCCGACAGTGGAACAGGAGGCTAAGCCGGGAGCACGATGGTGGTGGCTCGGCAGCGCTGTCGACAAGGAGAGCCTCAGCTACAACCTGCAGGAGTATGCCAAGGCAGGACTTGGCGGACTAGAGATAACACCAATCTACGGAGTGCAGGGCAACGACGACAAAAACATACCATTCCTCTCTGCCAAATGGATGGAGATGCTTCGACATACCGAGGCTGAGGGAAAACGTGTTGGCATCGAGGTCGACATGAACACCGGCACAGGATGGCCCTTCGGCGGACCTAGCGTAAGCAGCGACGACGCAGCCACTAAAGCCATCTTCCACTGCGACACCATCAGCGGCGGAAAGAGCATCACGCTCGACGTCAGCGTCAAGGATCAGAAGCAGGCAAAGGTGGCACGACTCAGCCGAGTGATGGCCTACAACGGTAATGGCAAATGCCTCAACCTGACATCAATGGTGAAGGACGACCAGCTCACCTGGGAGGCTCCCGCCGGCGAGTGGACCGTCATCACACTCCACGTAGGCAAGACCCTGCAGATGGTGAAGCGTGCAGCCCCCGGAGGCGAGGGCTACGTGATGGATCACCTCGACAAGAATGCCGTGAGCCGCTACCTGGCTGTCTTCGACAAGGCATTCAAGGAGAACGCCACCAGCCATCCCCACACCTTCTTCAACGATTCGTATGAGGTGTATGGCGCCGACTGGACTCCTACCCTCCTCGACGAGTTCTACAAACGCCGCGGTTACCGCCTCGAGGAGCACTTCCCCGAGTTTCTCGCCGAGGTGCGCGACGACAAGGCATCACGCATCGTGGCAGACTACCGCGAGACAATTTCGGACTTATTGATCGAGAATTTTACCGCTCAATGGACCAATTGGGCGCACAAAAACGGAAGCATCACCCGCAATCAGGCCCACGGTTCGCCGGCAAACCTGATAGACACCTATGCAGCCGTCGATATACCCGAGTGCGAAGGCTTCGGACTCTCACAGTTCCACATCAAGGGACTGCGTCAGGACTCACTGACCCGCAAGAACGATTCAGACATGTCGATGCTGAAGTATGCCTCATCCGCAGCCCATATCTCAGGCAAGCGCTTCACCTCATCGGAGACCTTCACATGGCTCACCGAGCACTTCCGCACATCGCTCTCACAGTGTAAGCCCGACATGGACCTGATGTTCGTATCGGGAGTGAACCACATGTTCTTCCACGGCACCCCCTACAGCCCCAAGGAGGCTAAATGGCCGGGATGGAAGTTCTACGCATCAATAGACATGTCGCCCACCAACAGCATCTGGCGCGACGCACCCGAGTTCTTCAACTACATCACCCGCTGCCAGTCGTTCCTCCAGATGGGCAAACCCGACAACGACTTCCTGGTCTACCTCCCCGTCTACGACATGTGGCAGGAGCAGCCGGGACGACTCCTGATGTTCAGCATCCACGAGATGGCAAAGCGTGCGCCGAAGTTCATCGAGACGGTCAACACCATCAACAGCTGCGGCTACGACATGGACTATATCTCCGACAAGTTTGTCAAGAGCACCAAGGTAAGCGGTGGCAAACTGCTCACCGAGGGCGGAACAGCCTACAAGGCCATCATCGTTCCCGCTGTCAAGCTGATGCCCGCCGAGGTGCTTGAGCACCTGCTGAAGCTGGCGTCACAGGGCGCTACGGTCATCTTCACCGAGCAGTATCCGACCGACGTGCCGGGATTCGGCAAGCTGGAGAGCCGCCGTGCAGCCTTCCAGAAGCAGGCTAAGCGTCTGCCCGACGCCAAGGAGTTCGGCGAGACAGTGGTGACAAAGCTGGGCAAGGGACTCATCATCACCGGAAGCGACTACCGTTCGGCTCTCAGCAAGAGCGGCGTGGAGGCTGAGGAGATGCGCACCGCACACGGCTTGCAGTGCATCCGCCGCAGCAACGACACAGGCCACCACTACTTCATCAGCTCGCTCCAGAGCAAGGGATTCGACGGATGGACCAGCCTGGCAGTAGATGCCGAGGAGGTGATGCTCTTCAACCCTATGACAGGCGAGAAGGGCGTGGCTCAGACACGCATCAATGGCGGCAAGCGCGAGGTCAGACTCCAGCTCCGTTCGGGCGAGAGCGTGATTCTCCAGACATTCGGCTCAAAGCTGAGCGGCGAGAGCGCATGGCGCTACACCGAGGAGCAGCCACTGAGCATCTCCATAGACCACGGATGGCGACTGAAGTTCGCCGAGAGCACACCCGAGGTAAAGGGCGAGTTCGACATCGACGAACCTAAATCGTGGACCGAGATTGACGCCGACAACACCAAGACAACTATGGCAACGGGCATCTACAGCACCAGCTTCACCCTGCCCGACATCAAGGCAGACGACTGGATCGTAGACCTCGGCGACGTGCGCGAGAGTGCACGAGTAAGGGTGAACGGCGAGTATGCCGGCACCGCCTGGGCTGTCCCCTTCCGCCTTAGCATAGGCCGACTGCTGAAGAGCGGCGTCAACACCATTGAGGTAGAGGTGACCAACCTCCCCGCCAACCGCATAGCCGAGATGGACCGCCGCGGCGAGAAGTGGCGCATCTTCAACGAGATAAACGTGGTGAACCTGAAGTACCAGCGCGACCCCTACAGCAACTGGGAGCCGATGCCTTCGGGACTCAACGGCGCAGTGAAACTGATACCGGTGAACTACAAATAAAAGAAAAAGTATATCTTTGTACGAAAATTTCAAATCAGTAAGATATGAATTACGGACTTATAAGAGTGGCATCGGCAATACCTTCGGTAAAGGTAGGCGACTGCCAGTACAATGCTGAAAGAATTCTGGAAATGATGCAGAAGGCTAATAAGGCGGGAGTGAAGATCATCTGCTTCCCCGAGCTTTCTATCACAGGATATACATGCGCCGACCTCTTCGAGCAGCAGCTGCTGCTCGAAGAGGCTGAGAGCGCCCTACTGAAGCTCGTGGACAAGAGCGGATGGATGAGAATCGTCACCATCGTGGGAATGCCCGTGCAGGCCGAAGGCTCCATCGTCAATGCAGCCGTAGCCATCCAGGCGGGCAAGATTCTCGGTGTGGTGCCCAAGAGCTACCTGCCCAACTACAACGAGTTCTACGAGAAGCGTTGGTTCACATCAGCACTCCAGCTGACCGGCAAGAGCGTAAGGCTCTGCGGACAAGAGGTGCCGATGGACAAGTACATGGTTTTCAAGAGCCCCTACGCCAACTTCTCAATCGAACTTTGCGAGGACGTTTGGGCCACCGTTCCGCCCAGCTCAATCACCGCCCTCGAGGGTGCAGAGGTCATCTTCAACCTCTCGGCAACCAATGAGTGCATAGGCAAGCACAACTACCTCTGCTCGCTCCTCAGCCAGCAGTCGGCACGCTGCCTGGCGGGTTACGTCTACAGCTCTTGCGGATTCGGCGAATCGACCACCGACGTCGTCTATGCAGGCAACGCTCTCATCTACGAGAACGGCACCCTGCTGGCATCCTCGGAGCGCTTCAGCTTCGACGAGCAGATGGTGATGACGGATATAGACATCGACCGCATCCGCAGCGAACGCCGCCGCAACACCACCTTCGCCAGCAACAAGATGGCAATGACTGCCGGCAGCCCCTGCACAGCCGTACCAACCAGAGACCTCAACGGCGAGATTTACGACGGGGAGAACAAGGAGGAGAACGCCAACATTCTCCGCACCTTCGACCCACATCCATTCGTACCGAAGGGTAAAGCCCTCGACGAGCGATGCGAGGAGATCTTCAACATACAGGTATCGGGACTTGCACAGCGACTGGTCCACACCCATGCACAGAGTGCCGTAATAGGCATCTCGGGCGGTCTGGACTCAACCCTCGCCCTGCTCGTCTGCGCCCGCACCTTCGCCAAGCTGCAGCGCAACCCGAGCGAGATAATCGGTGTAACGATGCCAGGCTTCGGCACCACCGACCGCACCTACAACAACGCCATCAGCCTGATGAAGTCGCTCGGAGTGACCATCCGCGAGATTAACATCAGCAAGGCGGTACGCCAGCACTTCAGCGACATAGGCCACGACGAGGCAGTTCACGACGTCACCTATGAGAACTCACAGGCGCGCGAACGCACACAAATCCTGATGGACATTGCAAACCAGACCAACGGAATGGTGATCGGAACGGGCGACCTCTCCGAACTGGCGCTCGGATGGGCCACATACAACGGCGACCACATGTCGATGTACGGCGTCAACGCCAGCATCCCAAAGACACTGGTGAAGCACCTGGTGAAGTGGGTTGCCGACAATCACATGGACGACGACTCGCGCGCCACGCTCAACGACATCGTCAACACCCCGATCAGCCCCGAGCTTATCCCTGCCGACGAGAATGGCGACATCAAACAGAAGACAGAGGACCTGGTAGGCCCATACGAGCTCCACGACTTCTTCCTCTACAACATGATGCGCTTCGGCTTCCGCCCTGCGAAGATCTACATGATGGCGCTCAGTGCCTTCGACGGGAAGTACGACAAGGCAACGGTGAAGAAGTGGCTCTCCACCTTCTACCGCCGCTTCTTCAACCAGCAGTTCAAGCGCTCCTGCCTCCCCGACGGACCAAAGGTGGGAAGTATCTCCATCAGTCCGCGAGGCGACTGGCGCATGCCTAGCGACGCCACTTCAGCACTATGGCTCAAGGAGATTGACTCGATTAAAGTATAGCGTCAGCTCACGGCGGGCATCGGCGAGCTTATCCTCCCAATGCTTCACTGAGTTGCGCCCGATGATATCGGTGACACATTTCACAGCGACAAAGGGGACACCCTTCTCACGGCACACGTAAGCCTGAGCATAGGCCTCCATGTCGAACACATCGCCATCTACAGCACCCTCGGTGTCAGTCATGAAGCTGTCGCCCGTGTTGCAGGTGGCGTTGTCGTCTGACGACTTAATCTCATACTCCAGTCCGAGGTCGCCCAGCGGCTTCATGTCGCGGTCTATGAATCGGCGGCAGACGAAGATGTCGCCCACGTTGTGGCGGACGGTTCCCGCGGTGCCGATGTTCAGCACCAGGTCCGGCTTGAAAGCCTCGATGGCCTCAGCCACATGGAAGGCAGACTTCACCTTACCGATACCCGTCTGCACATATTCAAACTGGCAATCAGCCCAATTAATCTCAACACGCTCTTCGGCCACAGCATAGCTAATCAATATCTTTTTCATATTTATAGTCTTCCTTAAAATTGACAATTTAGACGAAACTTTGTGGCAAAGATAGGCAAATCAGCGTCTGAGAATGGTTGGTCGCGAATCTTTTTTTCGAAACAAGCAATAAAATTCCGCCAAAATGTTTTTGTATTAACATACTTTACCCTATATTTGTCTTGAAATTCAGTATAGCAATGACGCAGGAGGAGGAAAAGCTACTAAGCGGTTTCGACATGAAGCTCAAACATCTCATCTATATGTACGATGATTTGAAGAGACAAAACGTAGAGCTTCAAGAGCTTCTCAACAAAGAGAAGCAGGATAAGGAGCAGCTTTCAGCCCAGTACGACCAGCTGAAGAGTGACTATGCCGACTTGAAGAGTGCAGCAGCTTTGGGTCAGAACGGCGGAAGCGCCAGAGAGACGAAGTTGCGCATTGACAAATTAGTGCGTGAAATCGACCAATGCATCGCTCAATTGGAGTAACGAGAACTTAAAACGATTCGATGTATGAACGATACGATAAAGATAAACCTAAACATTGCCGACGCCTACTACCCCATCACCATCCAACGAGATGAGGAGGAGCTGATGAGAAGGGCGGCAAAGCAGGTTAATGAGAGGCTTAACCTATACAGGGAGAAGTACAGGACTCAACCCCTGGACAGGTTGCTGGCTATGGTGGCATACCAGTTTGCACAGGAGAAGCTGATGCTCGAGAAGAAGAACGACACCAGCCCCTACAAAGCCAAGATTGAGGAGTTAACAGATTTGCTTGAAAAGCATTTCGAGGCGGACGGCAAGAAGCTGTAAGCCGCTTGACGAATTAAGAAGACATCGCGCACTGCATACTGTCGGGAGGAGCAATATGGCTCCCGACGGGAGGGCAGCGCGCTTTTTTATTATATATTTATTTTAATTTATTGTTATAATGATAGCAACAATAGTCATATCAGTCGTTTGCTTGGTGATAGGCGGTGCCTCTACCTTCGTATTCATGAGATACGGCCTGAAAACCAAATATGACAACATACTGAAAAAAGCAGAGACGGAAGCTGAGGTCATCAAGAAGAACAAGCTTCTGGAGGTTAAGGAGAAGTTCCTTAACAAGAAAGCCGACCTGGAGAAGGAGGTTGCAATACGCAATCAGAAGATCCAGCAGGCGGAAAACAAGCTGAAACAACGCGAAATGGTGCTCAGCCAGCGCCAGGAGGAGTTGCAACGTAAGAAGAATGAGGCTGAGGCAGTCAAGGAGAACCTGGAACTGCAGCTGACTATCGTAGATAAGAAGAAGGAGGAGCTCGACAAACTCCAGCATCAGGAGATTGAGAAGCTCGAGACTATCTCTGGTCTCTCTGCCGAAGAGGCTAAGGAGCGCCTCGTGGAGTCGCTCAAGGAGGAGGCCAAGACTCAGGCTCAGTCATACATCAACGACATCGTCGACGACGCCAAGATGACCGCCAGCAAGGAGGCTAAGCGCATCGTCATCCAGTCAATCCAGCGTGTTGCCACCGAGACTGCCATCGAGAACTCGGTTACCGTATTCCACATCGAGTCGGACGAGATCAAGGGACGCATCATCGGTCGTGAGGGTCGCAACATCCGCGCTCTCGAGGCTGCAACAGGCGTTGAGATTGTAGTTGACGACACACCCGAGGCTATCGTTCTCTCAGCCTTCGACCCCGTTCGCCGTGAGATTGCCCGCCTGGCTCTCCATCAGCT
>CAZKNB010000051.1:0-9466 GCA_964554075.1 uncultured Bacteroides sp. | reverse complement strand
GAGCTGAGCCAACAGAAGTTCCTCCAAACTTTAATACTTTCATTGTTGTTCCTTTGTTAAAAGTTAGTATGTATGTTTATTCTTTTTCATTCTCGTTCTCCTCTGCCTGAGCCTCCTCGCCGGCATTGTCGCTGATCTCGGTCAGCAGGTGGCCGTCGCAGCGGAACACTCGTCCCGGATAATCCTCAATCAGATGGAGGTTGTGGGTCGTCATCACCACCAGTGCGCCCTGACGCGAAATCTCGTGGAGCAGTTCGACGATGGCGTTACCCGTCTCAACGTCGAGGTTTCCCGTAGGCTCGTCGGCCAGGATGATGTCGGGAGAGTTGAGCACCGCACGCGCAATGACGATGCGCTGCTGTTCGCCGCCCGAGAGTTCGTTCGGCAGCTTGTAGCCCTTGTTCTCCATGCCCACCAGCTTCAGCACCTCGCCGATGCGTTCGTCAATCTGACTCTTCTCCTTCCAGCCTGTCGCTCTGAGCACGAAGCGCAGATTCTCATAGACTGTGCGGTCGGTCAGCAACTGGAAGTCCTGGAAGACGATGCCCAGTCGGCGACGCAGCTGCGGGATGTACTTGCGTTTGATGCTCTTCATGTTGTAGCCGAGCACCTCAGCATCGCCCGAAGTGATGTCGAGTTCACCGTAGATGGTCTTCAGCAGGCTGGTCTTGCCCGAGCCCACCTTACCGATGAGATAGACAAACTCCCCCTTGCCGAGATCCAGATTCACGTCGCTGAGCACACAAAGCTCCTGCTGATGAATCTCTACGTTGCTATATTTTATTAGTGCTTCTTCCATGTAGCGCTATGTCTTTCTGTCAGTTCTTTGGCCAGATCCTCGATGCTCAGACCCTTTGATGTGAGCAACACGATGAGGTGATAGAGCAGGTCGGCTCCCTCGTAGATGAGACGCTCCTTGGTGCCGTTGGTTGCCTCGATGACAGTCTCGACAGCCTCTTCGCCCACCTTCTGAGCCATCTTGTTGACGCCCGACTGGAAGAGACTCGTGGTGTATGAGCCCTCCGGCATCTCCTGATAGCGCTTCTCGATGAACTTCTGGAGAGTCTTGATGAACATCACCGGCTCAACGTTCTCCTCGCCCCAGCATGTATCTGTGCCCTTGTGGCATACGGGACCAACGGGATTGACCTGTATGAGCAGTGTGTCGTTGTCGCAATCGGCCTTGATTGAGACCACGTTCAGGAAGTTGCCGCTCTCTTCGCCCTTTGTCCAGAGACGGTTTTTAGTACGGCTGAAGAAGGTTACTTTGCCTGTTTCCAGTGTCTTGTTGAATGCTTCACGGTTCATGAAGCCGAGCATAAGGACCTTAGCAGTCTCAGCATCCTGGATGATGGCTGGGAGAAGTCCGTTCATTTTATCGAAATCTAAATTTAGCATCTCTTCTTTCGGTTATTGATTAATAGTGCTCTACAGTCCTATCACTTACAATCTTTTACGTTATAATCTGACTGAAATGTTTTGGCTGCAAAGATATGATTTTAAATCGGGAATTTTTATTTCTCCAAAGTGAAAAACGCTGGCAGCCAGTGCCGCGTCTGCTTTTCCTTCGACAAAAGCGTCGCGGAAGTGCTCCATCGTGCCTGCTCCGCCCGACGCGATGACGGGAATGGAGAGGTTGTCAGAGAGTTGCGCCAGGGCCTTGTTGGCATATCCTGTCTTCACTCCGTCGTGGTCCATGCTGGTGAAGAGTATCTCGCCGGCGCCTCGCTCCTGTGCTTCGTGTGCCCAGCCGAAGAGCTCCTTGTCGGTCTCCACGCGTCCGCCGTTGAGGAAGCATTTCCAGCCCGAGGGTGTCTGCTTGGCGTCGACAGCCACAACGCAAACCTGCGAGCCGAAGTTGCGTGCAATCTCGTCGATGAGCGTGGGGTTCTTTATCGCTGCCGAGTTGATCGAAATCTTGTCGGCTCCGGCGTTCAGAAGGCGCTCCACATCGGCAATCTCGTGGATTCCTCCACCCACGGTGAAGGGGATGTTGATGTTGGCAGCGATGCGCTTCACCAGTTCGGCAAAGGTGCGTCGGCCCTCGTAGCTTGCTGTGATGTCGAGGAATGTCAGCTCGTCGGCACCCTGTTCGCTGTAGGCGCGTCCCAGTTCCACGGGGTCGCCCGCCTGGCGAAGGTTGACGAAGTTCACTCCCTTCACTGTCTGCCCGTCCTTAATGTCGAGGCAAGGTATTATTCTTTTAGCTAGTGTCATCTCTTGTTCACTTCTTAAAGTTCGTTTATTCCAGGAAGCGGCTCAGCTCCTTCATCGTGATGCGTCCCTCGTAGATTGCCTTTCCGAAGATTACCGCAGGCACTCCCGCCTCGTCGAGGCGTTCGATGTCGCCCACCGAGCTCACTCCGCCGCTTGCAATCAGATATAGCTCCGGATGGCGCTCCAGTATCTCCTGATAGAGTTTAATCGATGGGCCGGCCAGCATTCCGTCGCAGCTGATGTCGGTGCAGATCACCTTGCTTACGCCCTTGGCGGTATAGTCGTCGAGGAATGTCTGTATGTCGCACTTGCTCTGCTCCTTCCATCCATTGACAGCCACGTTGCCCTCCTTTGCGTCGGCACCGAGAATGATGCGGTCGCTGCCGAATCGCTTCACCCATCCGGTGAAGAGTTCGGGGTCCTTGACAGCTATGCTGCCGCCCGTAACCATCGCTGCGCCACACTCGAATGCAATCTCCAGGTCCTTGTCGCTCTTCACTCCGCCGCCGAAGTCAACGGTCAGCGATGTCTGTCCGGCTATGGCCTCCAGAGTCTTATAGTTCACGATGTGGTGTGAGGCAGCGCCGTCGAGGTCCACGACGTGCAGTCGGCGGATGCCGTTGTCCTGAAACATGCGGGCCACGTCGAGCGGATTCTCGTTGTACACCTTCTTGCTGGCGTAGTCGCCTTGCGACAGACGGACACATTTGCCGTCGATGATATCTATAGCAGGAATAATCTCTATCATAATTCTTCAGTTAGAGGTTCAGAAAATTCTCAAGAATCTTCGCTCCCACGGCGCCACTCTTCTCGGGGTGGAACTGTGTGGCGTAGAAGTTGTCCTTGTTGAGCGCCGAGCTGAATGGCTGAATGTAGTCGGTTTCGGCAGCCGTGTGCTGGCAGAGCGGCACGTAGAAGCTATGCACGAAGTAGACGAAACGGTTGTCACCGAGTCCCGCGAAGAGTTTGTCGTTCTTCGGAGTGATGGTGTTCCAGCCCATGTGGGGCACCTTCTGGTCGTGGCTTTGCGGCACGAATCGCTTCACCGGCACGTCGAATATACCGAGGCAGTCGGCGTTGCCCTCTTCCGAGGTTTTGCACATCAGCTGCATGCCGAGGCAGATGCCGAGCACCGGCTGTTTCAGATCCTTTATCAGAGAGTCGAGTCCCGTGCGTCGCAGATAGTCCATGGTAGTGGCTGCCTCGCCGACACCCGGAAAAACAATCTTGTCTGCCGCGAGGAGAGTCTCCTTGTCGTCGGTCAGCACTGCCTCCACGCCCAGGCGTCGGAGGGCATAGTCCACCGAGCATACATTGCCGGCGTTGTATTTTATGATAGCAACATTCATCTTTCGCTGTTCTCTATTAACTTTGCTTGGGATGCAAAAGTAACTAATTATTGCAAGAAGATGAATTTTTAGAACAAAAAGATGTACAATAAACGCCACTTTATTACAGTTCGAAAGAAAAATTGCCAGTTTTTTGGTTAAACCCCTGTTCGAAGTGCCTCTTAATAAAAAGATGTGTACTGCAGGACGACGAAAGAAAAAGCAAAAAGAGGCGAAAAAAAGTGGCTGGAAGTATTGCAGATTTAAAAATATGCACTACCTTTGCACCCGCAATCGAGAGAGATTGAAACGATAGAAATTTGAAATACTGGTGCGTTAGTTCAGTTGGTTAGAATACATGCCTGTCACGCATGGGGTCACGGGTTCGAGTCCCGTACGCACCGCAAACAAATATGCAAATCATAAATTTTATGGTGCGTTAGTTCAGTTGGTTAGAATACATGCCTGTCACGCATGGGGTCACGGGTTCGAGTCCCGTACGCACCGCAGAGCTTCGGAGTCGTGAGACTGCGGAGCTTTTTTTTTACTCTTAAGCCATGCTTTTTTATCCTTTAAGCCCTCCTTTTTTTATTCTTTAAGCCATCCATTCAGCTCTATAAGTTAGATTTACACACTCTCCCTTATGATATTATTTAAACATTTCCTATCTTTGCAGCCCGAAAACTAACTATTTAATAAGTATGAGTTACAATTTGCTGAAAGGGAAAAGAGGTATTATCTTCGGTGCCCTGAACGATAAGTCCATTGCATGGAAAGTAGCAGAGAGAGCTGTCGAAGAGGGAGCTACAATCACTTTGTCAAACACTCCGATGGCACTCCGCATGGGTGAGCTTAACGCCCTCGCCGAGAAGCTTAATTGCCAGATCATCCCTGCCGACGCAACTAGCGTTGAGGATCTTCACAACGTCTTCGCTCAGTCAATGGAAATCCTGGGTGGCAAGATCGACTTCGTGCTTCACTCTATTGGTATGTCGCCAAACGTACGCAAGAAACGTACTTACGACGACCTCGACTACGGAATGTTGGACAAGACTCTCGACATCTCAGCCATCTCTTTCCACAAGATGATTCAGGCTGCCAAGAAGCAGGACGCTATATCTGAGTATGGTTCAATCGTTGCCTTGAGCTACGTTGCCGCTCAGCGTACATTCTATGGCTACAACGATATGGCAGACGCCAAGGCTCTCCTCGAGTCTATCGCTCGTAGCTTCGGTTACATCTACGGCCGTGAGCACCATGTCCGCATCAACACCATCTCTCAGTCGCCTACAATGACTACTGCAGGATCGGGTGTTAAGGGTATGGACAAGCTGTTCGACTTCGCCAACCGTATGTCTCCACTTGGCAACGCAAGCGCTGACGAGTGTGCTGACTACTGTATCGTGATGTTCTCCGACTTGACTCGCAAGGTCACTATGCAGAACCTCTTCCACGATGGTGGTTTCTCAAGCGTTGGTATGAGCCTCCGTGCCATGGCAACCTACGAGAAGGGTCTCGACGAGTATAAGGACGAGAATGGTAACATCATCTACGGATAAGTCGTTCCAATCTGTCTTTTAGAGAGTGGAAACAGCACTTTATCTTATCCCGGTTACTCTTGGCGAGACCTCCATTGAGCAGGTCTTGCCAACCTACAATAAGGATATCATTACGGGCATCAGCCACTTCATTGTGGAGGATGTCCGTTCTGCACGTAGGTTCCTGAAAAAGGTGGAGAAGAGCATCGACATCGATGCCCTGACCTTCTATACGCTCAACAAGCATACCGACCCGAAGGAGATCAGCAGCTATCTTCAGCCGCTCACTGAGGGTAAGTCTATGGGTGTAATCTCCGAGGCTGGCTGTCCTGCCGTGGCCGATCCGGGTGCCGACGTCGTTGCCATCGCCCAAAGAAAGGGCTTGAAGGTGGTGCCGCTCGTTGGTCCGTCGTCCATCATCATGTCTGTCATGGCATCGGGCTTCAACGGTCAGAGCTTCGCCTTCCACGGCTATCTGCCCATCGAACCTGCCGAGCGCGCCAAGCGCCTCAAACAGCTGGAGGGACGCATCTATACCGAGCATCAGACTCAGCTCTTCATCGAGACTCCCTATCGCAACAACAAGATGGTCGATGAGATTATGAAGCACTGCAAGCCGCAGACACGCTTATGCATCGCAGCCAACATCACTTGCGAGGATGAGTATATCCGCACCCGCACCATCAAGGAGTGGAAAGGAAAGGTACCCGACCTCTCCAAGACTCCCTGCATATTCCTTCTTTATCAATAAACCAATATGATTGCGTCAGCGACAGACATGTCGCTCGGCGTGATATGAGGAGCGTACCAGCGGCGCGCTCTCTACCTTGGTGAATCCCAATTCTCGAGCCAGCTCTCCATACTTGTCAAACTGTGTCGGATGGATGTATTCCGCCACGGGGTAGTGGCGATGTGATGGCTGAAGATACTGGCCGATGGTGACAATCGAGCATCCTGCGGCGCGAAGGTCGCGCAGTGTCTCTTCCACCTCTTCGGGCGTCTCGCCCAGTCCCACCATTATTCCGCTCTTTGCTGCCACGCCTCGCTCAGCTATTCGGCTGATCACCGCCAGGCTGCGGTCGTACTGTGCCACGCTGCGCACCTCGGGTGTCAGTCGGCGCACCGTCTCCATGTTGTGGGAGATGACGTCGGGAGCGGCATCAACGACCATGTCCACAAGTTCCTCTCTTCCCTGGAAGTCGGGGATGAGCACCTCTATTGTTGTCTCCGGATTGAGCTGATGGATGGCCTTGATGGTCTCTGCCCAGTGGGCAGCCCCAAGGTCGGGGAGGTCATCGCGGTCGACCGACGTGACGACGGCGTGCTTCAGCTTCATCAGCGAAACTGAGCGCGCCACGTCCATAGGTTCGTCGGGATTGAGCGGAAGCGGACGGCCGCTGCGTGTGTTGCAGAATCGGCAGCTGCGTGTGCAGATGTCTCCGCCTATCATAAACGTTGCCGTGCCACGCGACCAGCACTCACCCACATTGGGACAACGTCCGCTGCTGCAGATGGTGTGCAGTCCGTGGTGGTCAACTATACTTTTTGTCTCGGCATACCGACCGTTAGCGCCGAAGTTCACCTTCAGCCAGTCGGGTTTTCTTACATGGTTCTCCATAGCGTCAAATTTTTAATTGGTCTAAAGAATCGTTTTACAAGTTGTTTTTAAAGAACTCCGTGATGCGCGTGTAGAGGTGCATACGGGTGTTTCCTCCGAATATGCTGTGATTACGGTTAGTGTAGATCTGCATGTCGAACTGCTTGCCCAGCTGGACCAGGTGTTCGGTATATTCAGCACAGTTCTGGAAGTGTACGTTGTCGTCGGCCATACCGTGGATGAGCAGCAGGTGTCCGCTCAGATTCTCGGCACGCTCGAATGCTGATGAGGCTTTGTAGCCCTCGGCGTTCTCCTTCGGTGTGCGCATGAATCGCTCTGTGTAGATGGTGTCGTAGAAGCGCCAGTCGGTCGGTGCAGCCACGGCTACTCCAGCCTTGAAGACCGGTGTTCCCTGGCTCATGCTCATCAGTGTGCAATATCCTCCGAAGCTCCATCCCCAGATGCCGATGCGGCTCTTGTCGACGTAGGGCAGGGTGCCGAGGTATTGCGCTGTGGCAACCTGGTCGTCGGCCTCCTTCACTCCAAGCTTCATGTATGTGCAGTTTCTGAACTCAGCGCCACGTCCGCCTGTTCCGCGTCCGTCCACGCAGACCATCACGAATCCCTGGGTTGCCATGTAGGTCTCCCAAGTGACGCCGTAGCTGTCGAGCACGTTCTGTGAGCCCGGTCCGCTGTACTGATACATCACCACCGGATACTTCTTCGAAGCGTCGAAGTCGGTCGGCTTCATCATCCATCCGTTCAGCTCAACGCCGTCGGCAGTCTTGAAGCTGAAGAACTCCTTCTTTGGCAGTCCGTCGCTGGCCAGCTTGCTCTTGAGCGCGCTGTTGTCCACCAGTGTCTTCACCACCTTACCGGTTGTGGCGTCCACCAGGGTTGTCACGTTCGGGGTGTTCAGGTTTGTATAGCTGTTGATGAAGTATTTCATGTTCGGGCTGAACGAAGCCGTGTTGACGCCTGTCTGGCTTGAGAGCTTAGTCTTCTTGCCGTTCTTGTCAATCTTGTAGATGGCCTTGCGCATAGGGCTCTCCTCGTTCGAAGCCACGAAGAAGGCGCCAGTCTGCTGGTCGTAGCCGAGGAACTCCGATACCTCGAACTTACCCTTCGTAACCTGCTTCTGGAGTGTGCCCGACGGAGCGTACCAGTAGAGGTGGCTGTAGCCGTCGCGCTCACTGAGCATTCCGAAGCCGTTGGAGTAGAACTTCACGTTGTCGAGTACATTCTCGTCGATATATTCGTTTGACTCGTCGCGGACAATCATCTTTGCCACTGTCGAACGTGGATCTACATAGTAGAGCTCGAGGCGGTTCTGATGGCGGTTGAGCGTCATGACTGCCAGCTTTGTCGGATCGTCGGTGAAGTGCATGCGGGGAATGTAGCCGTCGGCGTCGACGGGCACCTTCATCGTGCGTGTCACCTTCGATTTGATGTCGAACGTTCGCACCTCGACCTTCGAGTTTGCGAATCCTGCCTTCGGATATTTATATGTGTAGCTGCCCGGATAGTCGCTATAGTCGCTGTATGTGGGGTAGGCGCCCTTGAAGAGCGGGAACGAGTAGGCTGCAACATCGCTCTCATCGTAGCGGATAAATGCAATCATCAGGTTGTCGGGGCTGAACTCCAGTGAGCTGTTTGTCGAGAACTCCTCTTCGTATACCCAGTCGGGGATACCGTTGAGCACCTTGTTCTTCGCTCCGTCCTCGGTCACCTGGCTCTCGCTGTTGCCGTAGAGCATCTTCACGAGGAAGATGTTGTTGTCACGTACGAAGGCCACCATGTTGCCGTCCGGTGAGAATACCGGTATTTGCTGAGGCCCTCCGTCGGAGAGTCGTTCCAGTTTGTTGTTGGTGATGACGCCGTCCAGGTTTCTTGTGATAGGGTAGATGTAGTGGACTGCAGTTGTAGAGCGGCGGTAGATGGCTTTCGTATCTGTTGCGATAAGCATCTTGGTGCCGTCGGGTGAAAACTTGAAGCTGTCGAAGCGCTTGAAGTCGCACTCGCGGGCTTTGCTGATGTCGAAGATGTCCTCCACGGCCTTACCCGTCTTGTATGAATACTTGGTGATTTTTGTTCCTGCGGCATTCATCTGTGCGTAGTGTTCGCCGTCGGGCATTGGTACCACGCTGCCGAAATATTCCTGACGATACTTTCCTCTGACTACATCGCTGAGCGAGAGTTCGCATTTTGCCTGCACTGCAAGCGGCAGCAAACATGCCACGCACAACAATAAACTGATAACTTTCTTCATATCTTAGTTTTTATGTTTCCGTTGTTCTCTTATCTCTGACAAAGATAGATATATTCCGCGTGTCAGAGCATATCTAATCCCTAAAAAGTTTGCCTTCACTGCTATCATTCACTGTATGTTGTTGATACTGTGCTGTTTGGAAGTGAAGGATGACGAAAAGCAAGGCAGTGAAACATAAGTCTATCCTTCACTCGTAACTATACTGAGAATCTGTGATTTAGGAACAAAAGTGAAGGATATGAAGGATTTTTCGATAAAATAGTTTTTGAGTGGTGGAAGATAGGCGAAAAAGTGGTCTGATGATATAAAACTTAACGAAATAAATAGAAAACTTAACGTCTTTCTTAAACATTTACAAGTGAAGGGTAAGGGAGAATGTGGATGTGTCCTCGGAAGATTGTTGTGAAGATAAGCCATAATGCGGAAAATGAAAAGCCATTTTACGCTTTGCGAAAAGGCATTTTACGATCGATAAAATGGCATTTTGCAGTTGATGAAATGGCTTAACGCAAAATGG
>CAZKNB010000050.1:0-9576 GCA_964554075.1 uncultured Bacteroides sp. | reverse complement strand
CAGCTGGCACAATCATGCACAGCGCAATAAGTATGTTTCGTATTTTTCTCATAAGAAAAAGGTTTTCTATCGCAAAGATACAATATAACTGAATATAAAGCGCAGATTTTTATCGGTTACAAAGAGAAAATATTGAGAAATATGGATTATTTTTGCGCTATGATGAAGACTATTTTGACTCGCACGAGTATTCGTGCATACGAGAATCGCCCCGTAGAGGACGAGAAGATTGAGCAGCTGCTGCGTGCAGCTATGGCGGCACCTAGTGCCTGCAACAAACAGCCGTGGAGGTTTGTGGTCATCAAGGAGAAGCAGACCTTGAAGACTCTCTCCGAGCAGTTCAGCAACATGCCTATGGCAGAAAAGGCGGCGGTGGCCATCGTCGTTTGCGGCGACATGGAGCACACAATGCCCGAAGAGGGACAGGCATACTGGATTCAGGATGCTGCGGCTGCAACGGAGAACATCCTGCTGGCAGCCCACGGCATGGGTCTGGGAGCCGTATGGTGTGGCATCTATCCAAGAATGGAGCGCGTGGCCAGTCTGAAGGAACTCCTGAAGATGCCAGCCAACATCACCCCATTCTGCGTGATTCCGATGGGTTATCCGGCTGAGAATCGTGAGCCGAAGGACAAGTGGAATCCTGACTACATCCACTACGAGGTGTGGTAAACCTCGCTTTTTCCGTTTCCGCACTTATGCAGACGGATCTGGACGGAGATTCGGTCGCTCATCTCCTGCACATGGGAGATGACGCCAATCTTGCGCCCCTGATTCTGAAGCATCTCTAGCGCCTCCATGGCTATTCGCAGGCTGTCGGCATCGAGTGAACCGAAGCCTTCGTCGATGAAGAGCGACTCCACCTTCAGACCGTTGCCCGAGAGGGACGAGAGTCCCAGAGCCAGTGCCAGCGATATCAGGAACGACTCGCCGCCGGAGAGCGAATAGACGGTGCGCACCTCGTCGCACATGTCGCGGTCTATCACCTGAAGAGCCAGCGTATCGGGCACCTGAAGCAGACGATAGCGGCGCGAGAGGGTGCTGAGATGCTTGTTGGCATGGAGCAGAAGCAGCTTCAGGGTGTAGCTCTGGGCTATCACCTTGAACGCCTTTCCGTCGGCACTGCCTATGCAGTCGTTCAGGATGCTCCAGTTCTTTGCAACCTTCTGACGCTCCTCAAGCTGGGCGGTCAGACTCTTCACCTTAGCCTCATTTTCCTGCTGCGCAACGAGTTGTGCCTTTGCTGCCGAGAGCCTGTCGGAGAGCTCGGAACCTCGCTTCAGACACTCGGCAATAGTGGCGTCGAGCGCCTCGGGATGCTCAATGGCTGCGTACTCCGTGCGAAGTCGGCCACACTCCTCCTCCATCTGTTTCACCTCACCGGCGATGCCCGACAGCTGGGCGTTGCCACGATTCATGGCTTCGCGTGCCTTGTCGACCGCTGCGGTCAACTCCTTCTCGCGGCGGGTGACTGCCTGTTCTGCCTCATCGGCGGGACGTCCCTTGAGCAGGGTGGCACGTTCGCGTCGAAGCTCTGCAATCTCGCTTTCACTCTTCGCCTGACGTGCGCGCGTCTCCGCCACACTGCGCTTCAGCAGCTCCACCTGTTCGGCAAAGGAGAGGCAGCGCTGCTCGGCCAGGCGATGCGCCTCGATGGCGGTGTGGAGCAGCTCGTTGTGGCGACGTGCCGACGCCATGCGGGTGTCGCACGCCTGAAGCTCCCGACTCAGCCGCTGATGGAGCGAAGTCTGCTCGTCGAGCGCCTTAAGCTGTGACTCTGCTTCAACGATACGCGCCTCGAGCCATTCGCGCCGACGGTTCTCCTCACTGTAGGCAGCAAGCAGACGCTGGCGCTCGGATGTCTGACGCTTGTTGAACTCAATATCCTTATCAATCTGCACCTTTCGCATCGAGAGCGCCCTACCCTGCTCCACAGCCTCGTCGTACTGCTGCTTGATGGAGTTGAAGAGTGTCTCTGCCACCTCTGAATGGTCGGCGTATGGGTGCTGCGTGCTTCCGCAGACGGGACACGCCATGCCCTCTACGAGCTCGTTGCGCAGGCTCTTGACGCTCTTGCTGACGGTGAGCTGTGCATTCTCATAGAGCTGCTTGACCGAAGCGAAGTGGAGCTGCTGAGCCTTCAGGTCGCTCTCCACTCGTCCCGACTCCTCCGTCAGGCCGGCAAGGCGCTGGGAGAGGTCGGCAAGTTCGGCCAGGGCTGTGAGAGCCTGACGCAGCGACTCGCGCTGAGCGGTCACGCGTGTGGTGGTTTCGTTCACCTCTTTTATATTGATCGCTTCAAGACTCTTCCAGCGCGCATTTCTCTCCTCCTGCATTGCGGTCAGAGCGCTCTTCTGTTCGTCGAAGAGCTGCTGCGCATCGCGACCCTCACTCAGCTTCTCAAGCTCGGTGGCGCACTTGGTGCGCTCGGCTGTAAGCTGGGCGCCACGCTTCTCGGCATCGGCAAGTCGTGCCTCGCCCTGACGTGTCTGGTCGGATAGTTGCTGAAGGTCGCGCGACATGGTCTGCAGGCGCACATCCTGCTCACGCGCCTTGAGCAGTTCGGGACGCAGAGCCTCCCATTTCTGCTTGAGGTCAGAGAGTGCCGAAGAGCAGCTCTCATGCTCCTTTGCAGCCTGAGCCACCAGAGCCGAGCAGCTCTCACGCTCCTTCAGCTTTGCCTCCAGTCCCTTCTGCTGAGCCTCATAGCGACGCACCACGGTTTGCTGTCCGTTGAGCTGACGCCAGCGCTCCTGCTCCGCCTTGTGGGCTGCAGAGAGAGTGGCAATCATGCCTTTGAGCTCCTCGACCTGTTCGGCAGTCATGACGTTCACCTGCTCCATCTGTGTCTTGATGAGCTGAAGCTCCTCGCGCGCCATTTTGTTGCGGCGATAGACCTCGCGCGAGATGCGCGAATAGATCTCTGTTCCGGTCAGCTTCTCGAGCAGCTCAGCCTTGTCGGCCTCGCGCGACTTCAGGAAGGTGGCGAAGTCGTTCTGTGCAAGCAGCACGGTGCGGGTGAACTGTTCGTAAGAGAGACCGATGACGACCACAAGTTGCGCCAGGAGCTCCTTGCGGGTGCCCTGGAGTTCGGCGCCGGTGGTGAGGTTGCTCACCTGCATGGTCTGCGACTGGAGGGTTCCTGTCGCCTTTCCCCTTGCACGGCGCACCGACCAGCGCGAACGGTAGATGTTGCCATCTATTCCGCGGAAGTCGGCCTCGGCAAAGCCTTCCGACGTGCCACGGCGGAGGATGTTCTTGACATCGGCCTGATTGATTGTACCGCCAGCGACATCCTTGACCGCAACACTCTCGGCTGTCGATGCGAAGCGCGGAGTCTTGTCGTAGAGCGCCAGGCAGAGTGCATCGAGTATGGTAGACTTGCCCGAACCAGTCGGTCCGGAGATGGCGAAGATGCCCGCCGAGCGCAGTGGCTCAGCGGTGAAATCAACGTCCAGCGCCTCGATTGAGGCAAGGTTTCTAAGTCGTATGGCTAGTATCTTCATTCTTCTCTTTTATTCTTCTTTATCTAAATCGTCGATAACCGACTGACATGCCTCGTCGAATAGGCCCAGCATCTCGTCGGAGGCTTCACTGCCGAAGAGGTTCTGAAAGACAGTCTTGAATATCTTAGTCGGATCCATGTCCTTGAGCGACATTGACTCCCCACTCTCTTTGCCCGCTTCGTCGGCGTCGGCACCCTTGAACGAAGAGACCACGCGCGCCAGTCGCGCCTCCTTGCCTTCGAGATGCTCGGAGATCAGCTGCGGAAGCATCGGATCGGGCTCGTCGAGCAGCACCTTCACCTCAAGGTATGGGAATGTCTGCGCATCCTCCTTATTGCCGTCGGCCAGCAGGTCAATCATTGCCAACGCCGCATCGGGACCAACCTGACCAAAGGGCGGGATGGTCATCATGGGGATCAGCGGGACGTACTTGAGCTGTTCGATGGTCGTGGCGGTGCCGTCGATGGTCACCATCACAGCACCATGGTTGTAGAACTTCTCTGCAAACGACATCGGGAGCGGGCTTCCGGCATAGCGAACCTTCTCCATACCCGACACACGCTGCGCCTTGTGGATGTGTCCCAGAGCCGTATAGACAATTCTCTCGTCGGCAAAGACGCTCGGCGCCACGCACTCCAGTCCGCCAATAACGGTACGCTCGCTGTAGTCGTGCTCGGCAATCTCCGAGCCGGTCACCTGCATGTGTCCCATAGCGACTATAGGAAGCCCCTTGCAGGCATCAGCCTCCTGCTCCAGCATGGTGCGGTAGAAGCGCTTCACGCCTTCGGCATAGCTGTTCTCGTCCGAGGGGTCAACGGGATAGTCGCCCTGACGAAGGTAGGGAACGGCGAAGCAGATGGCCTCGACCTCGCCCGAATCACCTCGCAGGGGAACGGTCAACTCGTCGTAGCAGATGGCGCCATCGCGCTTGTTGACCACTCCGTGGACCACCACGTTCATCTCCTCCATAAGAGGGACGGGAGCTTCGAGTCGCGCGGCAGAATCGTGGTTGCCTGCGATGAAGACCATCTGGAGGTGGGGAAAATCGTGAGAGGCAGTGCGGATGAAGTCATACAGTTCATGCTGAGCCGCTGCCGAGGGATTGCTGACGTCGAAGACATCGCCCGAGACGAGCAGCACGTCGATATGTTTCTTTTTGATTGTTGAAAGCAGCCACTCGAAGAAGTGACGGTGTTCGTTGGTACGGTCGTGTCCGAAAAAAGTCTGGCCGATATGCCAGTCTGCAGTGTGGAGAATGCGAATCATTTCTTCTAAGAATTAAGGGGATGAGAGGAAAAAGGGCGCCGTCACAAGATTTATGCCGGCGCCCTTCGTTTTACCAAATTACAAGTATGATGTACACCTATTAAAGCTTATAGAGCAACCAAGCGCCCTGGAAGTCAGGACGAGTTGAATATTTAGCTTTGAAAGCATCGCGTGCCTCGGCAGCAGATGCGCGGTCGCTGAATGTAGAAACAGCAACACGATACATGTTATTGTCAGCGTTGAACAAGATAACCGGTGAGTAGCCCTGACCGATCAGATAGTCGCGCAAGCCCTCAGCGTTAGCTCTAAGACCGAAGCTACCGCAGATGACGCTGAACTCCTTAGCCTCACCAGAGATGACTGATACCTTCTCGCTGCGAACGTTTCCTGCGTTTGCTGTAGCCTTGCTAACCTCGATAGGAGCAACTACCGGAGCAGGCTCTGAAGTCTCCTCGACTGCCGGCTGAGCGAGTTCCTGCTGTTTAGCCTTGTCATAAGCCTTCTTGTAGGCACTGTCGCTAGACTTACATGATGCAAATGCCATTACCATGCAAAGGCATACGCCACCAAATAAAAACTTCTTCATAATTCTTCTTTCTATTTTTACTGTTAATTTAATTATTCCTTTGGTTGTATTTATATAACCGTCGTATTTTAAACGGCAAAATAATATAAATTTTACCATCCAGCAAAGAGTAATTGCCAAAAAATGTGGGCAAACCCTAAGATTTTTCCGGAGCTTCCGAACAGAGACATCTTTCGGATGTGTTAAATAAATAAAAACCGCCCGATTTACAAGTCAGAAACTGAGGATTTTCTGAATTTTCCGAAAAACATATATTACCTTTGAACGTTAGAATATTTGATTTGATATACATCTATTTTATTAATAACTCAAAAAGTGTAATGTTATGAAAGCCGTAAATCTTTTGGCCGCTTTCCTTGGCGGTGCTGCAGTTGGCGCTGCAATTGGTCTTTTGTTCGCTCCCGAGAAGGGCGAGGATACTCGTAAGAAGATTGCCGAGGCTCTCCGCAAGAAGGGCATCCGCCTGAACCGCAGCGAGATGGACAACCTGGTCGACGAGATTGCTTCCGAGCTCGGCGGTGATGCTGAATAAGCGCGAGGGAAGCTGTCGGAACACGCGTGAAAGAGAAAGAGAGGTAGAACAGAGCCAATATGCAAACCAACCTGTAAGCAAACGAAGATATGATATCTGACGATCAAAGCATAGAGAGCCTGAAACAGCTGTTTCTGGAGCTCAAGAAATATGGTGAGTACCAGCTGGAGTATGCACAACTCAACCTGGTGGAGAAGCTCACGCGCATCATCGTGATGCTTATACTTATCTTTGTGTGCACGGCGCTGGGCATGATGGCGCTGTTCTATCTCACGTTCGCCTTCGCCTACCTCATCGAGGATTACGTTGGCGGACTGGCAGGAGGATTCGCCGTCGTGGCGCTCATCGTGGCGCTGCTCTGCGCCCTGGTCTACGCCATGCGCCAGAAGCTCATCGTACGCCCGCTGGTGAAGTTCCTCGCAGGAACCCTGTTAACTAACAACGAGAAAAAGGAGTGAAGGAGATGACGACCGACAACAAGAGGGTGATTACCCTGGAGCTGATAGCTCAGATGAAGGAGGAGAAGCGTAAGCAGATTGAGGAGCAGCGCGAAAAGATTGAGCAGACTGCCCACGCTGTCTTTGCACCCGTGGCACCGGCTGCCAGCAAGGCCGAGTCCATCGTCCGACTCTTCAACCGCGGCATGGCAATGTTTGACGGCGTCATGCTGGGAATCAAGGCAATGCGCACCATCCGCTCATTCTTCCAAAGAAAAAAGAGACGATAGATTTGGAAATGTCAAATTTATCGCATACCTTTGCACCGCATTTGAGAAAAACAGATGCACAGAAACATGGTGGATGTAGCTCAGTTGGTTAGAGCGTCGGATTGTGGTTCCGAAGGTCGAGGGTTCGAGCCCCTTCTTCCACCCCAAAATCTTGTAGAATAGACTTAGGAATCCTGTAAGCACCGCATCGCTTATAGGATTTTTTATTTTATAAACTCAAAACAAAGTAAGGATATGGGAAAATTGACACGTTCAAACAATAGCATGGTGGCTGGCGTATGTTCAGGCATCGCTAAGTATCTCGGTTGGGATGTCACTATGGTTCGCATCGTCTACGCTCTGGCCACAATCTTCACAGCGTTCGCCGGCGTACTGATCTACCTCATTCTCTGGATCATCATGCCGTCAGAGAACTAACAGAGGCATCCAGCGTAAGGAATTATCAAGAGCAGGCGTCCGCCACCGACAATGCGGACGGCTGCTCTTCTTTTTATCTGAAAATTAAACAGCTTCTAACACTCCCCATCGCCATAATCCCGAAAATTTTGACTACTTTTGCGCCATTAATCATTATAATGCTGTAAAAGTGGCAAGAAAGAAGAAAGAGCTCCCGCTCCTGGAGCGAGTAACTATACTGGACGTGGCTGCCGAAGGTAAGGCGATAGCCAAAGTTAACGACCTCGTGATTTTCGTCCCCTACGTTGTACCGGGCGATGTGGTCGATTTGCAAATCAAGAGAAAGAAGAACAAGTATGCCGAAGCGGAGGCCGTGTATTTCCACGAGTATTCCGAGAAGCGCGCCGTGCCCTTCTGCCAGCACTACGGAGTGTGTGGCGGCTGCAAGTGGCAGGTACTCCCCTACGAGGAGCAAATCAAGTATAAGCAAAAGGAGGTGGAGAACAATCTGCGCCGCATCGGCAAGATTGAGCTGCCGGAGATCTCGCCTATCATCGGCTCGGCTAAGACTCAGTTCTACCGCAACAAACTGGAGTTCACATTCTCAAACAAGCGCTGGCTGACCACTCAGGAGGTGAAGGAGGACGTCAAGTACGACCAGATGAACGCCGTGGGATTCCACATCCCCGGAGCCTTCGACAAGGTGCTGGCCATCGAGAAGTGCTGGCTGCAGGACGACATCTCCAACCGCATCCGCAACGCCGTGCGCGACTACGCCTACGAGCACAACTACTCATTCATCAATCTGCGCGACCACGAGGGCATGCTCCGCAACATCATCATCCGCACATCGTCGACAGGTGAGCTGATGGTCATCATCGTCTGCAAGATTGTTGAGGATCGCGAGATGGAGCTCTTCAAGCAGCTGCTGCAGTTCGTGGCCGACAGCTTCCCTGAGATTACCTCACTGCTCTACATCGTCAACAACAAGGTCAACGACACAATCAACGACCTCGACGTCATGGTGTTCAAGGGCAACGACCACATCTTCGAGGAGATGGAGGGACTGCGCTTCAAGATTGGTCCGAAGTCATTCTATCAGACCAACTCCGAGCAGGCCTACACGCTCTACAAGGTGGCACGCCAGTTCGCCGGACTGACCGGCGACGAGCTTGTCTACGACCTCTACACCGGAACGGGAACCATCGCCAACTTCGTGTCGCGTCAGGCGCGCCAGGTGATTGGTATCGAGTATGTGCCCGAAGCCATCGAGGACGCTAAGGTCAATTCGGAGATCAACGGCATCAGCAACACGCTCTTCTTCGCCGGAGACATGAAGGACATCCTGACCGCCGACTTCATCGCACAGCACGGTCGCCCCGACGTCATCATCACCGACCCTCCACGTGCCGGAATGCATCAGGACGTTGTCGACGTGATTCTTGCTGCCGAGCCTAAGCGCATCGTCTATGTCAGCTGCAACCCCGCCACTCAGGCGCGCGACCTCCAGCTGCTCGACGCCAAATACAGCGTGAAGGCAGTTCAGCCTGTCGACATGTTCCCCCACACCCACCACGTAGAAAACGTAGTGCTGCTGGAGAAGAGATAAGCGATTATTATTTTAAGAAGGATATATAAGCATACATTATATAATGAAGAAGGGTAACGACGAGAACAAACGACCAAGACGTACACCAGCCGAGAAGGCTAAGTCGCAATATACAGGCTACCTCGTAAGGGAGCCTATGGAACTCATGGATTTCCTGGCAGCCCGCATGCCCGACGCGAGCCGCACTAAGCTCAAGTCACTGCTCACAAAGCGCGTGGTCTACGTGGACAACGTGATCACCACGCAATACAACTTCCCGCTTGAACCGGGAATGCACGTGCAGATCAGCAAGGACAAGGGTCGCAAGGAGTTCAGCAACCGCCTGATGAAGATTGTCTACGAGGATCCCTACATCATAGTGATTGAGAAGAAGGAGGGCTTGCTCTCTGTCAGCACCGAGCGTCAGAAGGAGCGTACAGCCATGTCAATCCTCAACGAGTACGTGAAGCGTTCGGGCCGTCAGCACAGGGTCTACGCCGTTCACCGCCTCGACCGCGACACCTCGGGACTGATGATGTTCGCCAAGGACGAGAAGACTCAGCGCACTCTGCGCGACAACTGGCACGACATCGTGACCGACCGCCGCTACGTGGCTGTTGCTACCGGCGAGATGGAGAAGGACTCCGACACTGTTGTATCATGGCTCACCGACAAGGTGATCTACGTGGCAAACAGCACCTACGACGATGGCGGACAGAAGTCCATCACTCACTATCGCACCATCAAGCGTGCCAACGGATACTCTCTGCTTGAGCTCGACCTCGAGACTGGCCGCAAGAACCAGATTCGTGTCCACATGCAGAGCCTCGGCCATCCGCTTATTGGCGACGGACGCTACGGTGGCGACATTGCGCCCAACCCCATCAATCGTCTGGGACTTCACGCCTTCAAGCTCTGCTTCTACCATCCGGTGACCGGAGAGCTGATGGAGTTTGAGACTCCCTACCCGATGGA
>CAZKNB010000049.1:0-9615 GCA_964554075.1 uncultured Bacteroides sp. | reverse complement strand
TTCGTCAGGAGCAGCTTGAGAACCTCCGCATCCTTAAGGAGGGTCGCAACCAGGCTGACGTCGACAAGGCATTGGCTGCAATCACAGAGTGCGTGAAGACCGGCAAGGGCAACCTGCTTGAGCTGGCAGTAGAGGCAGCACGTGTACGCGCTACCCTCGGCGAGATTTCTTATGCCTGCGAGAAGGTCGTAGGACGTTATAAAGCAATTATCAGAACTATTTCAGGCGTGTATTCATCAGAAAGTAAGAACACCAGCGACTTCGAGAGAGCTTGCAAGCTGTCTGAGGAGTTCGCTAAGAAGGAGGGTCGTCGTCCGCGTATCATGATTGCAAAGATGGGACAGGACGGTCACGACCGTGGTGCTAAAGTTGTTGCAACAGGTTACGCTGACTGCGGATTCGACGTTGATATGGGTCCGCTCTTCCAGACTCCGGCAGAGGCTGCACGTGAGGCTGTGGAGAACGATGTCCATGTTCTCGGCGTATCATCACTTGCTGCGGGTCACAAGACATTGATTCCGCAGGTGATTGAGGAGTTGAAGAAGTTGGGTCGCGAGGATATCGTCGTCACTGCCGGCGGTGTAATCCCTGCCCAGGACTATGACTTCCTCTACAGAGCCGGCGTTGCCGCTATCTTCGGTCCGGGTACTCCGGTTGCGAAGTCCGCAGCAAAGGTTCTTGAGATTCTTATGGAAGAGTAAGACTGACTATAAATCGCCGGGGGCTTTGCGGCTCCCGGCTTTTTTTTAACAACAATCCGATATTATGTCCCACCTACCGACACTTATTGCCGACCTGGCTCTCATCCTGCTCAGTGCAGGAGTAATGACACTTATATTCAAGAAATTAAAGCAACCGCTGGTGCTTGGCTACATCGTGGCAGGCTTCATTGCCAGTCCACACCTCTCGTTCACGCCCTCGGTTGTCGACAAAGCCAACATTCAGACGTGGGCAGACATAGGTGTGATCTTCCTCCTCTTCGCTCTCGGTCTGGAGTTCAGCTTCAAGAAGCTGGTGAAGGTGGGAGGCGCCGCGGTCATCGCCGCCTGCACCATCATAGTCTGTATGATGCTCCTTGGCATGGGAGTGGCTACAGCCTTCGGGTGGGGACACATGGACAGCCTTTTTCTCGGTGGAATGATAGCTATGTCGTCCACCACAATCATATATAAAGCATTCGACGACCTGGGCCTCAGCAAGAAGAGTTTTGCGGGTCTGGTGCTCAGCATACTTATCCTGGAGGACATCCTGGCCATAGTTCTTATGGTGGTGCTCTCCACACTTGCCGTCAGCAGCAACTTTGAGGGCAGCGAACTGGCCATGAGCATTGCCAAGCTGGTCTTCTTCCTCATCCTGTGGTTCGTTGTCGGCATCTACGTCATACCGCTCTTCCTGCGCAAGTGTCGCAAGCTGATGACCGACGAGACGCTCCTCATCGTTTCGCTGGCGCTATGTTTCGGAATGGTGGTAATGGCCTCAATGGTTGGTTTCTCGTCAGCATTCGGAGCATTCATCATGGGCTCCATCCTGGCCGAGACAGTTGAGGCAGAGAGCATAGAGCGACTGGTCAAGCCGGTGAAGGACCTCTTCGGCGCCATCTTCTTCGTTTCGGTCGGCATGATGGTCGACCCCGTGATGATAGGCACCTACGCATGGCCCATCATCGCCATCACCCTGGCCGTGCTCATCGGTCAGTCCTTCTTCGGAACGCTGGGCGTGATACTCGCCGGCAAGCCGCTGAAGATAGCCATACAGTGCGGCTTCAGCCTTACCCAGATTGGTGAGTTCGCCTTTATCATCGCTTCGCTGGGCGTATCGCTGGGAGTGACCAGTTCATTCCTCTACCCCATAGTGGTGGCAGTGTCGGTCATCACCACATTCCTCACGCCCTACGTCATCCGCCTCTCCGAGCCCGCTACAGTCTATGTTGACAAGCATCTGCCGGAGGCTTGGCGCACAATGCTCAACCGCTATTCATCGGGCAGTCAGACGGTCAATCAGGAGAGCCTCTGGCGCAAGCTGCTGATGGCCCTGCTGCGCATCGTGGTGGTCTACTCCACGCTCTGCATCGCCTTTGCCTTCGTGTCGCTGAAGTGGATGTCGCCATTCCTCTGCGCCCATATCCCTGCGCCGTGGGGAGCGCTGCTCAGCGCTGTCATCACCATCCTCTGCATGTCGCCCTTCCTGCGCGCCATCATGATTAAGAAGAACCACTCCGTGGAGTTTGTGGCCCTCTGGAACGACCGCCAGTTCAATCGCGCGCCGCTCGTGGCCACCATCCTCGTCCGCATAATGATAGCCGTGGCCTTTGTGGTCGTGGTCATCTCAGCCCTCTTCGAGCTCTCTGTCGGCCTGATCATCGGCATGGCCATCGTGGTCATCATCCTGATGATCTACTCGCGCAGCCTGAAGAAGCAGTCCATCCTGATAGAGCGCCGCTTCTTCCAGAACCTGCGTTCACGCGAGATGCGCGACGAGTACAACGGGAAGAAGAGACCCTCCTACGCCGGGAGCCTCCTCTCCCACGATATGCACCTTGCCGAGTACGACCTTCCAGACAACTCCAAGTGGAGCGGCAAGAGCCTTATGGAGCTTAATCTCGGTAAGAAATACGGCATCCACGTCACATCCATCCTGCGCGGCAAGCGAAGGATAAACATTCCGGGCGGAGATGCAGTGCTCTTCCCCCACGACAAGATTCAGGTGATCGGTACCGACGACCAGCTGAACCAGTTTGGCGAGATGATAAGCAACGACCTCCACGAGATGGCTCCAGCCGACTACGAGGACCACGAGATGATACTGAAACAGCTCGTCATCTCTGCCGACTCAGCCTTTGTGGGCAAGAGCATGCGCCAGGCACGCATACGCGAACGCTTCCAGTGCTTCGTGGCTGGAGTGGAGCGAGGCGATGCCGGACTGATGACCTTCAAGGCCGATGTGCCCTTCGAGGAGGGCGACGTCATGTGGGTCGTAGGCGAGAAGAAGAGTGTTTATCAGCTGCTGGCGCAAAAGAATGGCGACACAGAGGATGAACAAGAGTAGAAAAAGAGTAATTTTGTAGGAGAAAAGAAAGATAAACCAACAAATAAAACGTCAGCTATGTTAAGCAAATATAAGCTCAATCAGCTCTACTTCAAGGATACGCAGTTTGCCAACCTGATGCTTCACCGCATCTACAACGTACTGCTGATTGCCAACCCTTACGACGCCTTCATGCTTGAGGACGACGGCCGCATCGACGAGAAGATATTCAATGAATACACCTCGCTCTCGCTGCGCTATCCGCCGCGCTTCACCCAGGTATCTACCTACGAGGAGGCAAAGGCGCAGTTCGAGACGGTCACCTTCGACCTCATCATCTGTATGCCGAGCACCGGCGAGACCGACATCTTCGATACGGGCCGACTGGTGAAGGAGGAGCATCCCAACATCCCTATCGTGATTCTTACGCCCTTCAGCCACGGCATCACGGCGCGCATAGCCAACGAGGACCTGAGCGCCTTCGACTATGTCTTCTGCTGGCTGGGCAACACCGACCTGCTGCTCTCAATCATCAAGCTGATTGAGGACAAGATGAACCTGGACAACGACGTCAGCGAGGTGGGCGTGCAGGTGATCCTGCTCGTCGAGGATGGCATCCGCTTCTACTCTTCGGTGCTCCCGAACCTCTACAAGTTCGTCTTGAAGCAGAGTCTGGAATTCTCTACCGAGGCGCTCAACGCCCACCAGCGCACACTGCGCATGCGCGGACGTCCAAAGATTGTGCTGGCGCGCACCTACAACGAGGCTGCAGCCATCTACGATAAATATCAGAACAACATGCTCGGTGTGATCACCGACGTGCGCTTCCCCATCGAGGAGGGAGGCGAGAAGGAGGCATTGGCGGGAATCAGGCTCTGCGAGTACATCCGCAAGCAGGATCCCTTCGTGCCCCTCATCATCCAGTCGTCCGAGACGGAGAACAACACCTACGCTGCTAAATATGGCGCCAGCTTCATCGACAAGAACTCAAAGAAGATGGATGTCGACCTTCGCCGCACCGTGTCGGACAACTTCGGCTTCGGCGACTTCGTGTTCCGCAACCCGGACACCGGCGAGGAGATTGCCCGCGTGCGCAATCTGAAGGAGCTTCAGAACATCCTCTTTGCCGTACCTGCCGAGTCGTTCCTCTACCACATCAGCCGCAACCACATCTCGCGCTGGCTCTACTCGCGTGCCATATTCTCTGTGGGCGAGTTTCTGAAGCCCATCACGTGGAGCAGCCTTCAGGATGTCGACGCTCACCGCCGCATCATCTTCGAGGCCATCGTGAAGTATCGCAAGATGAAGAACCAGGGTGTCGTGGCCATCTTCAAGCGCGACCGTTTCGACCGCTACTCAAACTTTGCACGCATCGGCGAGGGTTCGCTGGGCGGCAAGGGCCGTGGCCTGGCCTTCATCGACAATATGGTGAAGAAGCACCCCGAGCTCGAGGAGTTCGACAACGCCCATGTGGCCATCCCTAAGACCGTGGTGCTCTGTACCGACGTCTTCGATGAGTTTATGGAGTCGAACAACCTCTATCAGATTGCCCTCTCCGACGTTGACGACGAGACCATTCTCCACTACTTCCTGAAGGCGAAGCTGCCCGACAACCTGGTGGAGGACTTCTTCACATTCTTCGATGCCGTGAAGTCGCCTATCGCCATCCGTTCGTCATCGCTCCTCGAGGACTCGCACTACCAGCCCTTTGCAGGCATCTACAACACCTATATGATTCCCTACCTGGACGACCGCTACGAGATGCTCCGCATGCTCTCCGACGCCATCAAGGGAGTCTACGCATCTGTCTACTTCCGCGACAGTAAGGCCTATATGCAGGCCACGTCAAACGTCATCGACCAGGAGAAGATGGCGGTAATCCTGCAGGAGGTTGTCGGCACCCAGTACGACTATCGCTACTACCCGTCAATGTCGGGCGTGGCGCGCTCCCTCAACTACTACCCCATCGGCGACGAGCAGGCGGAGGAGGGAATCGTGAACCTCGCCCTCGGACTTGGCAAATACATCGTCGACGGCGGACTGACGCTGCGCTTCTCGCCCTACCACCCCAACCAGGTGCTGCAGACGAGCGAGATGGAGATTGCGCTGCGCGAGACTCAGACCAAGTTCTACGCCCTCGACCTGAAGAACATCGGCGAGGACTTCTCCATCGACGACGGATTCAACCTGCTGAAGCTCCACGTGAAGGAGGCGGAGAAGGATGGTTCGCTGCGCTTCATAGCCTCAACCTACGACCCCTACGACCAGGTGATACGCGACGGACTCTATCCCGGCGGACGAAAGGTCATCACCTTCGCCAACGTGCTACAGCACGACGTTTTCCCGCTGGCACGCATACTGCAGCTGGTGCTCAAGTATGGTCAGCAGGAGATGCGACGCCCCGTGGAGATTGAGTTTGCCGTCAAGCTGAGCCACGACGAGAAGGATAAGAGCGGCACCTTCTACGTGCTGCAGATTCGTCCGATTGTCGACAGCAAGGAGATGCTCGACGAGGATCTCAACGCCATACCCGACGACCGCGTCATCCTGCGCTCGCTCAACTCGCTCGGTCACGGCGTGATGAACGAGATTCAGGACATCGTCTACGTTAAAACCGACGGCTACAGCGCCGGCAACAACCAGGAGATCGCCTGGGAGATAGAGAAGATAAACCGCGAATTCCTCAACGAGGGACGCAACTACGTGCTCGTAGGTCCCGGACGCTGGGGAAGCAGCGACACGTGGCTCGGCATTCCGGTCAAGTGGCCCCACATCTCGGCAGCAAGAGTTATCGTCGAGGCGGGCCTGACCAACTACCGCGTAGACCCGAGCCAGGGTACCCACTTCTTCCAGAACCTGACCTCGTTTGGTGTGGGCTACTTCACCATCAACGACTTCATGAACGACGGAATCTACGACCAGGCATACCTCAACTCGCTGCCCGCCGTCGAGGAGACCAAGTACCTGCGCCACGTGCGCTTCGAGAAGCCTATCGTGGTGAAGATGGACGGCAAGCGAAAGCTTGGCGTCGTCATGAAACCAGAAGATTAACTGAAATTTGAACACATCCAAGAATGGATATATCAGAGATAAAAGAGTCTTATGACCTGCTGCTCGCCGTCTGCCGTTCGACAGACGACGAGCTTTCGTCATCTTATAAGCAGATACGCAATCTGCTGGAGCGCACCTGCCGCTCACTCAGTCCCGACGACAACCTTCAGCTGACCGACCTCTCGGCACGCATCAGCCTCGTTTCGTCGATGTTCAGCCTCAGCCAGGCGGAGCAGAACAGGCTCCACTCGCTGCGTCTGACAGCCAATGCCGTGCTCAACCGCGATGCCGCTCCCGAGCGCGAGAAGCTGATGCGCGACGTCAAGACGCTCGCCTTCTTCATCCAGAAGGTGACCTCGGAGCCTATGCCCGACGAGTTGCGCCGCCTCCTTCCCGCTGCCGACGCCACCTACCACGTGGCGCCCATGGCGCGCAAGAGCATCAAGCGCATGCGCGTCTGCTTCCTGCACTCCGACGAGGAGTTTCTCTATGTCACGCCTCTCGACCATATCGCCGACCATCCGCTCCGTGTGCGCTATGGTGTGGCGCAAATCAACGATGAGTTCAACGAGACGGTGCGCCTGCTGTGGCCCCACGCCCAGCTCAACCTGCTCGACGTCGCCATCTACGACGACGAGGAGACGCTGACGCCCGCCTTCATTGTTCTCGAACCCGACTACCTCATCGACATCAGCTCGCTGGCAGAGTGCTTCCGCGACTATGGCAGCCATCCCTACAACTACCTGCTGTCGCGCTTTCAGCCCATCGAGAATGCGCGTCCGCTGCTGCTGGGAAACATCGTCAACCTCTTCCTCGACGAATGGATTCACTCCGAGGGAGCCCCCGACTACATGGAGTGCATGCGCAAGGCCTTCCGCCAGTATCCCGTGGAGCTGGCAGCCTGTGCCGACCTCCACGACCGTGAGAAGGAGGTAATGTTCTTCAACGACTGCCGCACGCACTTCGACAATCTAGGGCGTGTGGTCAACGAGACCTTCCCCGCCGCCGGCTACAATCTGGACCGCCACGATGCCGTTCTCGAGCCATCCTACATCTGCGAACCGCTCGGTCTGCAGGGACGACTGGACTACATGCAGCGCGACATGAGCTCATTCATCGAGATGAAGTCTGGCAAGGCCGACGAATACTCCATCCGCGGAAAGGTGGAACCAAAGGAGAACAACCGCGTGCAGATGTTGCTCTATCAGGCGGTGCTGCAATACTCCATGGGGCGCGACCACAAGGAGGTCAAGGCCTACCTGCTCTACAGCCGCTACCCACTGCTTTACCCCGCCCGCTCTTCGTGGGCCATGGTGCGCCGCGCCATCAACCTGCGCAACCGAATAGTGGCTATGGAGTATGGCGTACAGCTTCACAACAACATAGCCTATACCCGCGAACTCATCGAGAACATCAACGCCGAGAAGCTCAACGAGCGCTCGCTGACCGGAACACTATGGGAGAAGTACCTGCGCCCCGCCATCGACAACTTCGTCAGCGGAGTGAGAGGAATGAGTACGCTGGAGAAGGACTACTTCTACTCCCTCTACAACTTCATCACCAAGGAGCTCTACACCTCCAAGTCGGGCGACATGGACTACGAGGGACGCAAGGGCGCATCGTCGCTCTGGCTCTCCACCCTCTCCGACAAACTGGAAACGGGCGAGATACTCTACGACCTGCGCATCGAGGAGAACCGTGCCGCCGATGCTCACAAAGCCTATATACGCTTCGCCATGCCGCAGCGCGACGACCACGATGCCGCCCTGCCAAACTTCCGTCTGGGCGACTCCATCGTGCTCTACGAGCGCAACAAGGGTGACGACAACGCCACCAACCACATGGTCTTCAAGGGGAACATCGAGAGCATGGACCATCGCTCCATCACCATACGCCTGCGTTCGTCACAGCAGAACACCGGAGTACTGCCCGAAGATAGCCTCTACGCCGTGGAGCACGACTCCATGGACACCACCTTCCGCAGCATGTATCAGGGACTCTACGCCTTTATGAAGGCCACTCCCACACGCCGCGACCTGCTGCTCTGCCAGCGTGAACCGGAGTTCGACAGCAGCTTTGCAGAACGTATTGCCGCAGCCGGCGACGACTTCGAGCGCGTGATGCTCAAGGCGCGCGCCGCCAAGGACTACTTCCTCCTTATCGGTCCGCCGGGAACGGGCAAGACCTCACGCGCCCTGAAACGCATGGTCGAGGCGTTCCACTACGAAGATAGAGCCAACATCCTGCTGCTCTCCTACACCAACCGCGCTGTCGACGAGATATGCAAGTCGCTCGAGTCAATCTCGCCTAAGGTGGACTACATCCGCATCGGCAAGGAGCTGAGCTGCGACGACAGCTATCGCACCCACCTCTTCGAGAACGCTGCAGCCGACTGCAAGCGCCGCAGCGACGTGGCTACACTTATCTCCGACTGCCACATCATCGTTGGCACGGTGGCATCGGTCTCTGGCAAACCAGAGCTCTTCCGTCTGAAGCGCTTCGACGTGGCCATCATCGACGAGTCGACACAGATACTCGAGCCGCAACTGCTGGGCATCCTCTGCGCCCGCACACCCGTTGGCGACGACGCCATAGGTAAGTTTGTCATGATTGGCGACCACAAGCAGCTGCCCGCCGTGGTGCTCCAGAGTGCCGACCATTCGGCAGTCGGCAGTGCGGCGCTCAACGAGATAGGGCTGACCAACCTGAAGGATTCGCTCTTCGAGCGACTCTACCGCACACGTCGCAGCCGCGAGGGAGGCGAGATGAGCTACGACATGCTCTGCAAGCAGGGACGAATGCACCCCGCCGTGGCCTCATTCTCCAACAAAGCCTTCTACGGTGGCAAGCTAGACATCGTGGGACTCAGCCACCAGACAGAGGCAGCCGAGGCGCGTCCGCGCATGACATTCATCCCCTCCGAGCCCGAGAGCCTCAGCGGAAACGTCAAGGTGAACCATTGCGAAGCGGAGATAGTGGCATCCATCGTGCTCGACATCTATAATCGTCGTCAGGAGCTGGGCATAGAGAATGTGGCGGAGGCTGTGGGAATCATCACCCCCTACCGCAATCAGATAGCACTTATCAAGATGGAGCTTTCGCGCCACGGCATAGCAGAGCTCAACAACCTGCTTGTCGACACCGTGGAGCGATTCCAGGGCAGTGAGCGCGACATCATCATCTACTCCTTCTGCGTCAACTCCGCCTACCAGCTGCGCTTCCTGTCGAACCTCACCGAGGACGACGGAGTGCTGATCGACCGCAAGCTGAACGTAGCGCTGACTCGTGCCCGACGCCAGATGTTCATCACCGGCGTCCCGCATTTGCTGCGCCTTAACCCTATATATTGCAGGCTGTTAGATGAGATGGGGAATTAAATTTACATTGTTTATACTTTGGTGTTTAGATAATATGAATTATTAACACCTGAGTATCACCAATCTATATATATTTGCATACGTTTTTTTCATAGAGATTTAGATTTAAGGTTAGAGAAATGTGGAAGTCGTGAGACTTCCCTTTTTCTTTTTATAGGGGTAC
>CAZKNB010000048.1:4330-9680 GCA_964554075.1 uncultured Bacteroides sp. | reverse complement strand
TACTCGTCGGTGAGTCCGCCGAAGCTATGACCGAACTCGTGAACCACAACGGGGCGAGTCAGGCGATGGTGAGCCATGGCGAGGAGGTATGAGTTGTAGATGCCGCCACCGCCATAGGTATCGGTGTTGGCAAGGATGATGATGTGCTCATAGGGGATTCCGGCGAGTGCATCGTGAATGCTCTTCACGCGGTCGATGGTGAGATAGCGATCGGAATAGAAGGAGTCGAAGTGCGATCCGAAGGCTGTCTGCTTCCAGTCCTTGTTGCGCGGGATGCTCACTCCGCTGTCGTGCGAGGGTGAAGCGACTGCCACGATGTTGAACTTATCTCGGTTTGACTTGAATGGTTCGTAGAAGAAGAGGCTTGCCACGGTGCTGTCGGCGTCGGCATAGAAAAGGTCCATCTCCTCCGGCGTATAGCCCTCGGCAAGGATGGCGATGTCAATCTTTTCAGACTCGTCGCCGCTCTTGAGCAGATACTTGTGCGGAGTGACGTTCTCCAGGCCCTTTGCATGGATAAGGATGTCGGCAGGGTCAACAGTGTGGCGCATCACCGCCATTGTATCTCTTGAGTTGTTGAGCAGACACACCTCGACGTCGGCCTTCGCCTTAGGGAATGGCATGAGATATGTATTCTCGAACGCCTTCTGCACGCTCTTAGCCTCATCGGTTGTCACCCACTCCTGCATCAGTGATGAGAAAGAGTGGCGATAGATGACGCGTCCCGTGGCGCTGTCGCGCATCGTGATCTGACCGTTACCCTCGAGAGGAAGCTCATCGAGATGGTTGCGTCGGCCTGCCCATGAAGGGAGAGAGACGAGTTCGTCGAGATAGATTTCCTGTCGGTCGAAGTTGCCTGAGAAGAGGTAATCCACACGGAGAGTCTTGTTTTCGAAGTAGTCAGAGAAGTTGAGCGTCTCCGGCGACTGAGCTTGCGAAGCGTGCGCCATAAAAAGCATGAAAGCGGCACAAAGTATTTTTTTCATATTGAGTAACTATTTATATATATTTACAAATGCAAAGATAGCTACAAAAAACAGCTTTTTACAGGAAACAACTCTTAAAAGTAATAAATCATAGATTTTATATCACATTTATGAGTAACTTTGCATAAAATTAATGTGTAACGAAACAATTTGATTAATATATGGGACATCACCAATTAGACTCTTTAGATGAACAAATCCTCAAGTTGATTGCCTGCAACGCACGCATTCCTTTCCTTGAAGTGGCGAGAGCTTGTAACGTCTCGGGTGCTGCTATCCATCAGCGCATACAGAAGTTAACCAACTTGGGAATACTGAAGGGTTCGGAGTTTGTCATCGACCCTGTCAAGATAGGTTTTGAGACTTGTGCCTACGTGGGCATCTACCTTAAGGACCCCTCTTCGTTCGACGCTATCACGAAGGAGCTGGAGGCAATCCCTGAGGTTGTGGAGTGTCACTTCACCACTGGTAAGTATGATCTCTTCATCAAGATTTACGCTCAGAACAACCGCCATCTGCTGAAGATTATCCACGATAAGCTGCAGCCGCTCGGCCTGGCCCGCACAGAGACTCTTATCTCGTTCAACGAGGCCATCAAGCGCCAGATTCCTATTGTTGCTGAGGATGTGGACGACGACGACGAGATTATCGACGACGAGGTCAACGAATAAGAGAGAGAAAGCGCCTACGCGCGGGCCGCTGGTTTAGCGGCGCACGTAGTCGACAAATGCATATGAGCAGAGATGTTTTTCATCGGCAGGATGAGCATCTCTGCTTTTTTCTTTCCACACCTCCGGCTTTATCTCGGGGAAGTAGGCATCGGCAGCGGGTGCGGCGGAGTCTATCTCCGTGATGCAGAGTTCGTCGGCCACCTCAATAGCCTGGCGATAGAGCGTCTCTCCACCTATAATATATATGTGTTCGTCGGCGCTGCATGCGGCAAGTGCTGCGTCGAGCGAGGTGAAGCTCTCTGCTCCGGGGAAGACTGCGTCGGCACGGCGTGAGAGAACTATGTTGCGACGATTGGGCAGGGCTCCCTTAGGCAGAGACTCGAAGGTCTTGCGTCCCATAATGATGGTGTTGCCCGTGGTGAGCGCCTTAAATCGTTTCAAGTCGTTGGGCAACCAGAACAACAGCTTATTCTCATTTCCAATCGCCATATTGCGGTCCACCGCTACAATAATTGATATCTTCATCACACCGACACTTTACCAGCAATATGTGGATGCGGGTCATATCCCACTAACTCGAAATCCTCATATTTAAAATCAAAAATACTCTTCACGTCGGGATTGATGTGCATCTGCGGCAGTGGTCGCGGCTCACGAGTGAGCTGCAGCTTCACCTGATCGAGATGGTTCAGATAGATGTGGGCATCGCCCAGAGTGTGAACGAAGTCGCCTGCCTTGAGTCCAGTGACCTGCGCCATCATCTGGAGCAACAGAGCGTAGGAGGCGATGTTGAAGGGCACGCCAAGGAATATGTCGGCACTGCGCTGATAGAGCTGGAGGCTCAGGCGGCCATTTGCCACATAGAACTGGAAGAAGGCGTGACAGGGCGGAAGGTTCATGTTGTTCAGGTCTGCCACATTCCATGCGCTGACAATGATGCGGCGCGAATCGGGATTGTGTTTGATGGTCTCCACAGCCTCGGCAATCTGGTCGATTGTTCCGCCATTGTAGTCGGGCCATGAGCGCCACTGATAGCCATAGATGTGACCAAGTTCGCCATTATCGTCGGCCCACTCGTTCCAGATTCTGACGCCATTGTCCTGCAGGTACTTCACGTTGGTGTCGCCACGCAGGAACCACAGCAGTTCATAAATGATTGACTTGAGGTGGAGCTTCTTGGTGGTCAGACAGGGGAAGCCATCCTCCAGATTGAATCGCATCTGGTGTCCGAAGACACTGATAGTGCCGGTTCCCGTACGGTCGCTCTTCTCCACGCCCTCGGTCAGAACTCGGTTAAGTAGGTCTAAATACTGTTTCATGCCGCTTTTATTCGATTAATGAATATGCGCCTTCGGTGGCGCAACGGCACAAAATTATAAAATCGGAGTAAATAAGTTGGCAAACCAGCCCACGAATTTCTTAAATACCGAACGTTTTCTCCAAAACTGCTTGGTCATGAGGGTGCAATGCTCCACATCATCGTCAAACTGAGCATTGAGTTCGGCCGTCACATCGCGGTCGAAAAGGAAGGCATTCGTCTCGTAGTCGTAGCGCAGGCTGCGGCTGTTGAGGTTGGCTGTACCTACGGTGCAGAAGAGGCTGTCGACCATCATTATCTTCGAATGGTGGAAGCCGCCGTTGTAGAGATAGATGTCCGCTCCGCGCTTCATCAGCTTGTGGACCTTATACATCGCAGCGTCGGGAGTGAAGAGGATGTCCGACTTGGCTGAGATCATAATCTCAACCTTCACGCCACGCTCTATGGCCTTGTTGAGCGACTTGCGTATTGATGACGTCGGCACGAAGTAGGGATTGACTATGCGGATGTTCTGCTGAGCGGCAGAGATTGATGTGGCGTAGGCATGGCTGATGGCACGCGGAGAGATCTTCGGCGAACGATCAACGATAATCACAGGATTGCCCGCCAGTGTGTCGGCAGGCTCCAGACGTGCAGCGTAGTACTTGTCGCCGCCAACGCTCTGCTTGGTCTGTTTGTTCCATATCTTAAGGAAGATATCCTGAAGGTCTGCCACGGCGGGACCCTCGATGCGCATGTGCATGTCGCGCCACGCTCCAATCTTCGGAAGGCCGTTGATGTAGTAGTCCGCCACATTCATTCCGCCGGTATAGGCCACACGTCCGTCGATGACTACAATCTTGCGATGGTCGCGGTGGGCAGCGTGGTTGACGTATGGGAATTTGATTGGGTCGAACTTCACAAGCTCTATTCCGCGGGCACGGATAGCCTTGATATGTTTCTTCTTCAGTGGCTGATTGTTTGAGAGGTTGCCGAAGTCGTCGAACATGGCGCGCACCTCTACCCCCTCCTTAGCCTTCTCGGCGAGAAGATCGAAGAGAGCATTTGCAATTGAGTCGTTGCGGAAGTTGAAGTACTCGAGGTGAACGCTTTCACGGGCGTTGCGGATGTCCTCGAACATGGAGAGAAACTTGTCGTGACCGCTCTTCAAGAGCCTTACCTGATTGTGTTCGCTCAAGGGCATACCACTCTCCTCGAGATAGTCCATCACCATCTCGGCGCTGCTGACCGCTGTCGAATCGGTCGGCTGTAAAGAATGTAAATCGTCACTCTGGGCGCACAAGCACTCGGCCACCCAGGCGAACAGCAATAGTATGTATAGTCTCAAGTTGCAAAAAATTTATTCTTCGTTATACTTCCAGCTATGTTCAGGAAGCAGAGCTCAGCTTCTGGTAGGCGATAAAGCCCAGTCCGACGAGCAGGATGAAGAGACTGCGCAAGCTGTCGAAGAGGGTACCCTCCTTCAGCCCGTCGACAACGATGTCTCTCGTCAGGAGTATCACATCCTGAACGACACCCGTCCATACCAATACGAATCCAAGCAGCACAAAGGCAGCCACGCCGAGCACAAGAGGCACGACAGAGCTACGCTGCGGCAGACGATGCATCACACGGCGTGTGAATCCATTGTCAGCAATCTCCGCCTTTCCGGAGTGCATGAACTCTCTTATCAGTTTATCATCAGTTTCCATCATAACCATTCTCTTTAAGGAATTTTGCCATCTTTTCTTTTCCCCTTGACAGGTGGCTTTTCACCGTCCCGGCGGGGTATCCGGTAATTGCGACTATCTTGTCGATGCTCAAGTCGTCCATATAGAACAGGGTGATGCACGTACGCTCCGCCTCCTTCAGTTTGTCGAGGGCAGCGTAGACATCCATCCTGCTTCCAAGGTTCGCTTGCTCCGTAGAATAGTGATTATCAGTCGCGACCTCATCAAGATCGACAGTCTCCTTTTGGGTGCGAAGATAGTCATAATAAACGTTATAAGCAATTCTATATAGCCAAGTAGAGAAATTTGAAACACTTTTAAAGCTACTTATGCCAGTGTAAACCTTGATAAATGTCTCCTGGGCAAGATCGTCACTAAGAAGAGAATCGCCACAGGTGAGATACATGAAGAGGCGACGAACCTGCGACTGGTACTTGTTCACCAGCTGCTCAAAGGCGCGTTCGCTCTTCAGCATCACCACCTGCGCAATAAGTGATATGTCATTCAGCTGACTCATCTCTCAGGACTCCTATCCAACTTTTATTGTTTGTCTTTCTCTATCAGTTAATCCTCCACATTGAAGTCACCGGGAGTCTGTTCCGGCTTGCTCTCCTCGTCGGGCTTCTGCTCGGGAGTTGGCTCTGAGGTCGGTTTCTGTTCCGAAGC
>CAZKNB010000048.1:0-4230 GCA_964554075.1 uncultured Bacteroides sp. | reverse complement strand
CCCAGACCACGGGCGAAGACCAGCACACCGATACATCCGAAGCCGAAGCTGCCGGTAACAGCCCAGAGGAAGACGAAGAGTCCGCCACCGAGACACATATTTCTTATACCCTTTGCGCGTCCGTCGGTCATATCCTTCACGATGCTCTTTGCCTCGGACTTGCCAGCGATGTCGGATGGCAGCGGCTGGCCCTTATCCAATGCCTTCTCGATAAGTGCATAGCGCTCGCGGCGACGCTTGTTGAAGTAGCGGAAAATCAGTATCAAAATGATAATCGGGAGCAGAAGGAAAAGGGTCGGAATCAGCAGGACCAGAAAGGAGACGAAGCTGATAAACCCATAAAGACTGGACTTGTGACCTCCTGTGAAGTTGGACATCACCGTCGAAAGGTCGAAGCTTTCGTCGTCATCATCGTAATCGACGGGGTCGACATCCGTATCAACAGATGTGCTCACCACCGTCTTACCGTCGTCGGTCGTGTCGGTGTAGGTTGGCACGTAGGTTGAATCCTCTCTCGTAGCCTTCTTGCCGGCAGAGCTCTTCTCGGTAGTCGCGCTCTTTGCGGTTGTCAAAGTGTCACTCTCGGCTGCCGTCGCACCTACCGTCAGCAGCGCCACAATCAATGTCAGAAATAACTGTTTCATATCTTATCTATTGTTACTTTTTATTTTTTATTTGTACGTTAGACGTAGTTAGTCACCTATAAAGTTGCAAAGGGAATGTTTTTTTTTGATATTTGCGCTACTAAGCTTGATTAAATTATTGAGAATATGAATTTACCCGAAGCATTTGCACAATATACAAAGGGACTTTTAGGTGAGGAGGGCTACGAGAAACTGGCATCGGCCATCGCTCAGGAGCCCGCCGTGAGCATTCGTACCAACCCGCTGAAGCCGCTCGACGAAGCCATTGCCGGCGAGAGGGTGGCATGGAGCGACTATGGCATCTACCTCGACGACCGACTGACCTTCACCTTCGACCCGCTCTTCCACGCCGGATGTTACTACGTCCAGGAGGCCTCATCAATGTTTGTCGAACGTGCCCTGCGCAGCTACGCAGGCAGCGAGCCGGTGAAGATGCTCGACCTCTGCGCTGCTCCGGGCGGCAAGTCGACCCACGCCCTGAGCGTACTGCCCGAAGGAAGCCTGCTGGTTTCGAACGAGGTGATGCGCAACCGCGCACAGATTCTGGCGGAGAATATCACCAAATGGGGAGCACCGGCAACCGTGGTCACCAACAACGATCCGTCGGACTTCACCCCGCTGACCAGCTTCTTCGACATCATCCTGACCGACGTCCCATGCTCCGGCGAGGGAATGTTCCGCAAAGACGAGGTGGCAATCAGCGAATGGTCGGAGGAGAACGTGGAGACCTGCTGGCAACGCCAACGCCGCATCATCAACGACATCTGGCCATGCCTGAAGCCCGGCGGACTGCTAATCTACAGCACCTGCACCTTCAACACCAAGGAGGATGAGGAGAATGTGAGCTGGATTGCGGAGGAGTTCGGTGCGGAGATTCTGCCTGTCGAAACCGAGGAGTCGTGGGGAATAACGGGCAACCTGCTCCCAGGAAGCGACTTCCCCGTCTATCGCTTCATCCCCGGCCGCACCCGTGGCGAGGGATTCTTCCTGGCCGTGCTGCGCAAACCGGAAGGCGAAGATGAGGAGGAGGCTCCGCGCCTCAAGGCAGACAAGAAGAGGAACAAAAAGCAGAATGGCGGCGGAAAGGGCAAGACACAGCCTACCGTAAGCAAGGCTCAGCTGGCCGAAGCGGCAGAATGGGTCAAGAGCGACGCGGGACTGACACTCGTTGCCGACGAGCTCAACATCTCAGCCCTGCCGACCGACTACATCGACGACATAGAGATACTGAAACAAAACCTGAAGGTGATGCAGGCAGGAGTGAGCATCGGCGAGGTGAAGGGAAAGGATATACTCCCGTCGCATGCACTCGCCATGAGTTCAGCACTCCGCAGCGATGCCTTCGAGAGGTGTGAGATAGAATATGATAGGGCGATTGCCTATCTTCGAAAAGAGGCAATCGCCCTACCCTCTGAGGTCAGCCGCGGTTACGTCATGCTGACCTATAGAGATATTCCGCTTGGATTCGTGAAGAACGTTGGCAATCGCGCCAACAACCTCTACCCACAGGAGTGGCGAATCCGCAGCGGTTATTTGCCGGATGTCATCAAGATCTCATTGATGGCACGCACATAGGTATCCTTATCGGCTGCACCCTTCATCAGGACGGGTTCACCCTCAACAGGAATAAAGACGAAGAGCGGAATGCTTGTGGCGCCGAAAAGGGCTGCAAGCTCCCTCTCCTGGTCTACATTGACCTTGTAGAACACCACGCTGTCCTTATACTCCACAGCCAGTTCCTTCATGATCGGAGCTACCATTCGGCAGGGACCGCACCAGTCGGCATAGAGGTCGATGATGGCGGGTTTGTCTCCCTTGAACTTCCACTCCTTAGTCTCGGCGGTATAGTCGAACACCTCCTTCTGGAACATAGCCTTGTCCATCTGGATGACCTCACCACCCTTGTCGTCTTTCTTGTTTGCGCAGCTGTTACCTGCCAGTGTCAGGGCTCCGCAAGCCATGATTGCCATAGCGAATGCCAAAATTCTCTTCATAACGTCAACGTTTCGTTAATATTCTCGGCTAATATATATCTTTATTTTCAGTTTAAGCGAAAACTGAACAGATTTATTTACTCCACAATGTCCATCTCGTCAATCAGATGACGGGCACCTGCAAACTTGTCGATGATGAAGAGTGTGTAGCGAACGTCGACCACGGCGGCACGCTGAGACGACGGACGGAAGGCGATGTCGCCTGTCAGACCCTCGTAGTTGCGGTCGAAGCCGGTACCGATGAGCTCACCCTTGCCGTTGAACACGGGACTGCCGGAGTTACCGCCTGTGTTGTCGGTGTTCACAATGAAGCAAACAGGCATCTCACCATTCTTCATGGCGTAGCGACCGAAGTCCTTCGCCTGATAGAGCTCCTTCAACTTAGCAGGAACGACGAACTCACGATTGTCGGGATCCTCCTTCTGCATCACTCCTGCGAGAGTGGTGTAGTAGCTATACTCCACACCGTCAGCCGGCTCGTAAGGCATCACCTGGCCGTAGGTCAGACGGAGAGTTGAGTTGGCGTCGGGATAGATGCCCTTGCCCTCCGACTTCTTCAGGTCCATCATGCCCTTGACCCAGACCTTGTGGGCTGCGTCGTAGCTCTTGTTGGCATCGCTCATGGCCAATGATGTCTGCGCCAGTCCATCTACGATAGAGTAGCGGAAGAGCACCATCCAATCCTTCTCAAGCGTGTTGAGCGACGGACGCTTGGCGAACTTCTCGAAGTTCTCGCGGCTGCCGAAGATTGAATACTTGAAGCATGAGTTGATAAAGGCATCGCTGTCGCCCTTGAAGCGTGAGTCGATCACCTTGAAGATGCTGATGCGCTCATCCTCGGGGATGTACTCCTTGTAGGTCTTCATCATGCGCTGACCTACCAGACGCTCCACCTCGGGATAGGGAACAGATGTAAAGTACTTGTCGGCTGCAACCTTCAGTGTGTCGAGAGCTGAGTTGATCTTCGCTCTGTCGCCCGACTTGAGAGCTGCCTCGAGAGCAGAAACCGACGGTATCTTCATGAAGTCGAGTGCTGTGACGAATGCCTCACCGATGGCCTGGTTGTGGTACATTGCCTGACGGCGCTTAGCCACTACGTCGCGAATCGTGTTGAAAGCATCGCGATACTCCGTTGTCTTCAGGCTGTCGCCAATGGCGAGCAGACGCTCCTGCTGGCGGCGCTTGGTGTCGAGCACGTTCAAACGCACGAGACCCTCGTTCATTCCGATGGCATTCTTCCAGTAGTTTGCCGAAGAGGCATACTTGCTGGCATAGTGGATGCGCACGGCGGGATCCTTCATCATCTGCTCCATCAAGACCTCCTGACGAGCCTCACGCACGTGGTGACGCATGAAGTTGGTGGTCTGCATGCGCTCCTCAACCTCGTCGGAAATCATGTAGCGCCAGTTGCGGCCGGGGAATCCCATGACGAAGGCGAAGTCGCCCTTCTCCACTCCACCAAGATTAATCTTGATATGTTTCTTTACCTTGAGAGGTACATTATCCTTTGAATACTCTGCAGGCTTACCATCCTTGTCGGCATAGATGCGGAACATGGAGAAGTCGCCTGTGTGGCGCGGCCACATCCAGTT
>CAZKNB010000047.1:0-9873 GCA_964554075.1 uncultured Bacteroides sp. | reverse complement strand
AGGGCATCGGTGCTCGGTGCCTTCACGGGTGCATAGGGCGAGGTGATGCGCAGACCGAGCAGACGGACAGAATCACATTTATATATATGTGTAGTCCAGAAGGGAGAGTTGGCGAAGTGGACGTCGGCGAGGGTCACATTCTTGGAGTTTGAGATGTAGACCAGTCGCGGACGAAGCTCATCCATGTTGGTACACTTAGGGTTCACCGCACGGCGCAGCCAGAACGAACGCCAGTAGCGCTCGCCGTTGCCGTTGATTGTGCCCTTGCCGGAGATGGTGAAGCCGTCGAGACCGTCGGCGTTGACCAGTGCAGCAAAGTATTTCAGGCTCTGTCCCTCAATGCGGGTGTCGACAACGGGGAAGTTGCTGATGTCGTCGCTACCCTTCAGCACGGCTCCCTCCTCGAGATAGAGGTGAGTGCCCTGACGGAAGAAGAGGGCACCGGTCTGATAGACGCCGGCAGGGATTACCACCACTCCACCGCCATTCTGAGCTGCACGCTCAATGACAGCCTGAATGGCTGCAGTCTGGACCATTGTACTGTCGGTCGAAACGCCATAGTCGGTGATTCGGTAGCTCTGTCCGAGCTTAGCGATGTCGGGACGCGATGTGTCGGCAAACCATGCAGAGATGGCGGTGCCGTCGGGGAACTTTTCGCCGGCGAAGGAGGTCATCGGAGCGCATCCGAGGAGCATTGAAGCCAGCATGAGTCTGATTGCAAATTTCTTCATGATATATCGTTTTTCTTATGTAACTGATTTCTTAGTCGCAAAAGTAGCCATATTGGCCATACATTCAAACTCGCAGAGCAAATAAAATTCGCCATTCATACTAAAAATAGGAAGAAATGGATTACTTTTGATGCGCTAAGTTTACATTTAAACAACGAATATAAGTCTATGGCAACAGAATTTCCCGAGGTGGATCTTCCTGAAGAAATCATCGCTTGGCCCGACGTCAACGAGGATATTCTCAACATCTACAAGCAGTCGTGCCGCCTGCAGACAGGCATCTTTGTGGTCTGTCTTGAGGGCGAACTGACGGCGACAATCAACCTCATCGACTACCACGTGCGTCCCAACGACCTGGTGACGCTCCTGCCGGGCACCATCATACAGATGCGCGAGAAGGCCGAGCGCGTGAAGCTCTCCTTCATCGGCTTCTCGTCAGCCTGCCTGTCACGCATCAATCTGGCCACACGCCTGCTCAACCGCTACGACCTGATAGCCGAGCATCCCGTGGTCCATCTGTCGGCAAGCAGCGCAACATATATCAACGACTACTTCTCGCTCATCTCGCGCGTCACCTTCGACGAGAACTACGAGTTCAGTCCCGCAATCACCGAGAACATCCTCTCGTCGGTCATCACCAGCGTGCTGGAGATATATTCCAAGAGCAACATCATGCGCACCAACACCACCCGCAAGGATGAGATCTGCAAGGAGCTGATACAGCTTGTCACTCAGCACTATGTCACCGAGCGCAAGGCGCAGTTCTACGCCGACAAGATGGGCGTCTCGCTGCAATACCTCAGCACCACGGTGAAGCAGGTGACGGGGAAGAACATCCTCGACATCATCTCCTACGTGGTCATCATGGATGCCAAGTCGAAGCTGAAGTCGACCAACATGACCATACAGGAGATCTCCTACTCGCTCAACTTCCCCAACGCCTCGTTCTTCGGGAAATATTTCAAGCGCCACGTAGGCATGACGCCGCTGGAGTTCAGGGAGAGCTGATGGGAGAAACTGAGTTTTTTTAACGGAAGATTTTATCAATAAATTAGTCTTATTCACCAATAAGCACTACATTTGTCGGAGAGTCTTAGAAAGACAACGAAATTGTAACATACAGATAACATCTCTATCAACATGAGACAACGATACGTAAGCATATTTGCGATGATACTCGCAGCAGGCAGTTTCCTCTTCTCTTGCGGCAGCAAAAGTGGCAACGACAGGATGGGCGACATCAAGTTTGACAGCGTCATGACCGACAGCACCGTACACCTGATGGCCAACGACAGCAATCCCGCATGCTATCTGAAGATTAATATCGCCTACCCCAAGAGTTCGACCGACGAGATGCTGACCGACTCGCTCAACTACTACATCGTGGACCTCTGCTTCGGCGACCGCTATGCCGGCCTCAACGTCAAGGAGGCTAAGGCGCAGTACACTCAGGACTACATTTCATCCTACCTTGAGGATATTGGTCCCCTCTTCCAGAGCGACGTGGAGAGTGGCGTCGACATGAGCGAGACAGGCAGCTGGTACTCCTACTATCGCGACATAAACGGACGCGTGCAATACTACGACAAGTCGTTGCTCGTCTACCGTTTCTACTACGACGAATATACGGGAGGTGCCCACGGCATGCACGCGGCATTGTTCCTCAACATAGACCTCGCCACCAAGCGTCCGCTGACCCTCGACAACATCTTTACGGGCGACTACAAGGAGAGCCTGACCGACCTGATATGGAACCAGCTGATGACCGACAACAACGTCACCACCCACGAGGAGCTGGAGGAGATGGGCTACGGCTCAACGGGCGAGATTACCCCGACCGAGAACTTCTACCTCAGCAAGGAGGGCGTCACCTTCTACTACAACGCCTACGACATTGCGCCGTACGCTGTCGGCGAGACAAAGGTGACCATCCCGTTTGATGCCCTGGAACGATGGCTCAACACCTCGACACTGCTCGAGGAGCTGATGACAGAGAAATGAGAGATTGATTAAAGATACGATATATACCATTAACAGATAAGATTGTGGACATCATACTAAAATATTTTCCCGACATTACAGATGAGCAGAAGGCGCAATATGCCGCACTCTACGACCTATACACCGACTGGAACTCAAAGATCAACGTAATATCCAGAAAAGACATTCAGAACCTCTATGAGCACCACGTGCTCCACTCGCTCGGCATAGCGAAGATGATTCGCTTCAAGGCGGGTTCGGCAGTCATGGACCTCGGCACGGGAGGCGGCTTTCCGGGCATTCCGCTCGCCATCATGTTCCCCGACACCAAGTTCCATCTGGTGGACAGCATAGGCAAGAAGGTGAAGGTTGCCACTGAGGTTGCCAACGCCATCGGACTGAAGAATGTCACCTTCCAGCACGCCAGAGCCGAAGAGGTCAAGCAGACCTACGACTTCGTGGTGAGCCGCGCCGTGATGCCACTGACCGACCTCATCAAGATTATCCGCAAGAACATCTCGACCAAGCAACAGAACGCCATGCCTAACGGACTCATCTGCCTCAAGGGTGGAGAGCTGAGCAACGAAACCATGCCCTTCAAGAACAAGGTGGTGATGCAGAACCTGAGCGATGACTTCGAGGAGGAGTTCTTCGAAACCAAGAAGGTGGTCTACGTGGCACTGTAGGCCCCGACAGCGGAAAGGAGAAATCGAGAGAGAACACGAAATTACTTAAAGGAATTAGACAAAAGACCATGAAGATAAAGAGATTCGAATTCAACATGTTTCCCGTCAACTGCTACGTGTTGTGGGACGAAACCAACGAAGCCGTCGTCATTGACCCGGGATGCTTCTACGAAGAGGAGAAGACTCAACTGAAGAAGTTCATCACCGACAAAGGGCTCACCATAAAGCATCTGCTCAACACCCACCTCCATCTGGACCACATCTTTGGCAACCCATTCATGCTCCAGGAGTTCGGCATCAAGGCCGAGGCCAACCAGGCTGACGAGTTCTGGATTGACGAGGCACCGAAGCAGAGCCGCATGTTCGGCTTCCAGTACGATGAGAAGCCAGTGCCGCTAGGCAACTACCTGCACGACGGCGACAAGATTACCTTCGGCAACACCGAACTGGAGGCTATCCACGTGCCGGGCCACTCGCCTGGCAGCCTCGTCTACTACTGCAAGGAGGAGAATTGCATGTTCTCGGGCGACGTACTCTTCCAGGGAAGCATAGGACGCGCCGACCTCACGGGCGGTAACTTCGACGACCTGATAGAGCATATCTGCAGCCGCCTCTTCGTACTGCCAAACGAGACGGTGGTCTATCCGGGACACGGAGCACCGACTACCATCGGCATGGAAAAGGCAGAAAACCCATTCTTCAGGTCGTAAAAGCGACCTGAAGATACCCGGAAGGGACACTCCAGAAAGAACAGCGCTGAAGCAACGTGAAAAACAGTGTGAAAAACAACTTGAAAAACAATAATTTATAATCACTATTCATAAATCAGGAAAATACTTATGAAAGGCTTTTCTTTTGCCGACAGACATATCGGCATAAACGACAAAGAGATTGAAATCATGCTCCGGAAGATTGGAGTGAAGTCTGTGGATGAACTTATCGACAAGACCATCCCGAAAAACATCCGACTCCAGAAGCCGCTCAACCTTCCGGCAATGGACGAGGTACAGTTCAGCCGCCACATCGGTCAGCTGGCTGAGATGAACAAACAGTACACCAGCTACATCGGACAGGGATGGTATGGCACCGTAACGCCTGCCGTCATCCAGCGAAATGTGTTCGAGAACCCCGTTTGGTACACCTCCTACACCCCCTATCAGGCTGAGATCTCTCAGGGACGACTTGAGGCTCTCATCAACTTCCAGACTGTCATCAGCGACATGACGGCAATGCCTCTCGCCAACTGTTCACTGCTCGACGAGGGCACGGCAGCTGCCGAGGCTGTTACCATGATGTTCGCCCTGCGCGGACGCGACAAGCAGAAGGCGGGCGCCAACGTGGTCTTCGTCGACGAGAACATCTTCCCGGAGACTCTGGCTGTCATCAACACACGCGCCCTGCCTCAGGGAATCGAGGTGAAGGTGGGCAAGTTCCAGGAGCTGGAGTTCACACCCGAGATGTTCGGATGCGTAATCCAGTACCCCGACGCTCAGGGTGAGGTCAACAACTTCACAGCCCTCACCGAGAAGGCTCACGCAGCCGGCTGCAAGGTGGCTGTGGCTACCGACCTCATGGCCCTCGCTCTCATCACCCCTCCGGGCGAATGGGGCGCCGACATCGTCTTCGGCTCATCACAGCGCTTCGGCATTCCTCTCTTCTACGGTGGTCCGTCGGCAGCCTTCTTCGCCACACGCGACGAGTTTAAGCGCAACATGCCGGGACGAATCATCGGTCTCTCAAAGGACAAGTATGGCCGCCTCTGCTACCGCATGGCTCTCCAGACACGCGAGCAGCACATCAAGCGCGAGAAGGCTACATCCAACATCTGTACCGCTCAGGCTCTGCTTGCCACGATGGCTGGCTTCTACGCCGTCTATCATGGTCAGGAGGGCATCCAGGCCATCGCATCGCGCATCCACGACACAGCAACCGCCGTTGAGCGTGAGCTTTGTCTGATGGGCTACGTTCCGCGCAACAAGTACTTCTTCGACACTCTCTGCTTCGAGCTTCCCGACAATGTTTCGGCTCAGCAGATCAAGACCATCGCCCTCGGCAAGCAGATCAACCTGCGCTACCTGGCCAACGGCGACGTAGGCTTCAGCATCGACGAGACAACCGACCTCGAGGCTGCCAATGCCCTTATCTCAGTCTTCGCCGTAGCTGCAGGCAAGGAGCTTCCGAAGCTGGCTGAGATTAAGCCGGCACGCGAGTACCCGAAGGAGTTCAAGCGCCAGAGCGAATACCTCACTCACGAGGTCTTCAAGCGCTACCGCACCGAGACAGAGATGATGCGCTACATCAAGCGCCTCGACCGCAAGGACATCTCGCTCACCCACTCCATGACTCCGCTCGGTTCATGTACCATGAAGCTGAACGCTGCTGCCGAGATGCTCCCGCTCAGCTACCCCGGCTTCCTCAACATCCACCCGCTCGTTCCTGCCGACCAGGCTGAGGGCTATCGCACCCTTATCAACAACCTGGTGGAGCAGCTGAAGACGATCACGGGATTTGCAGGCGTATCGCTCCAGCCTAACGCTGGTGCCGCCGGCGAATACACGGGTCTGAGAGTGATCCGCAGCTTCCTCGTCAGCATCAACGAGGGTCACCGCAACAAGGTGCTCATCCCGGCTTCTGCCCACGGCACCAACCCCGCATCGGCTGTTCAGGCTGGTTTCACCCCTGTCACCGTTGCCTGCGACGACCATGGAAATGTCGACATGGACGACCTTCGCGCCAAGGCTGAGGCAAACAGCTCAGAGCTTGCCGCACTGATGATCACCTATCCGTCAACCCACGGAATCTTCGAGACAGAGATTCGCGAGATCTGCAACATAATCCACTCCCACGGTGCTCAGGTCTACATGGACGGCGCCAATATGAACGCTCAGGTCGGACTGACCAACCCGGGCACCATCGGAGCCGACGTATGCCACCTGAACCTCCACAAGACCTTCTCATCTCCTCACGGAGGTGGCGGTCCCGGTGTTGGTCCTATCGCCGTGGCTGAACATCTGTTGCCATTCCTTCCGGGTCACGTGCTCTTCGGCAATGCGACCAACGAGGTGGCTTCAGCGCCATTCGGCAGCGCCGGCATCCTGCCCATCACCTACGCCTATATCTGCATGATGGGCGAAGAGGGCTTGACGAGAGCCACCAAGGCAGCCATCGTCAACGCCAACTACCTTGCTGCATGCTTCGACAAGAGCTACGGAGTGGTCTATCGTGGCGCCAACGGCTTCGTCGGTCACGAGATGATCATGGAGTGCAGAAAGATTCACGAGGAGACGGGAATCAGCGAGAACGACATCGCCAAGCGTCTGATGGACTACGGCTACCATGCCCCCACTCTCTCATTCCCTGTCCACGGCACACTGATGGTGGAGCCTACCGAGAGCGAGAGTCTCGCCGAGCTTGACAACTTCGTCAACGTGATGCACAAGATTCTCGAGGAGATTGAGGAGGTGAAGAGCGGAGTGGCCGACGCCAACGACAACGTTCTCATCAATGCGCCTCACCCCGAGTATGAGATTGTGGGCGACAACTGGTCTCACAGCTATGGCCGTGAGAAGGCTGCCTACCCTATTGAGAGTGTACGCGAGAACAAGTTCTGGATCAACGTTGCCCGCATCGACAACACGCTGGGCGACCGCAAGCTGCTCCCGACGCGCTATCTGACATTTGAATAATCACTTGTGAACCCCAGGGCACTCCCCTCCCAGAAGGCGGCCCTGGGGTTTCTTTTTTCCCAAAATACAAACCGAAAACATGAGACCTTTGAGAAACAACTTTTATCTGATGATTCTGGCCTGCGGCATGACGCTCAATGGATATGCCCAGACACTCGAGTGGCACAATCCCCTCAACGAGAAGTTCCCGACCATCAACGGACGCGCCTGGAACGCAGAGATTGGCGACAACTACAGCCGCCTGCCCGAACGTGCCAAGTCGATCGTCCGCAGCAATCTGTGGAATATGGCTGTGCAGTCGGCAGGACTCTCCATAGCCTTCCGCACCACCTCCCCGACCATCGACGTGCGCTACACCGTCAGCGATGAGATTGGCAAATGGGGAATGGCTGCCACGGGTGCATCCGGCGTTGATCTCTACGCACTGGATGTCAACGGCAACCGCCGCTGGTGTGCCGCACGTATGAACTTCAGCGACACCATCAGCTTCCGCTACAACGACATCAACTATGTGGGCGACCCCGCCCAGGGCTATGAGTTCCGCCTCTACCTCCCGCTCAACAACCGCGTGACCAGTCTGAAGATTGGAACCGAGGAGGGAAAGCCCTTCAGCTTCATCCCCGTGCCCTCCGAACGCCCGATAGTGGTCTACGGAACATCAATCGCACAGGGCGCCTGCGTGGGCCGTCCGGGAATGTCGTGGACCAACATCGTGGAGCGCGAAAGCGGCCACCCGCTCATCAACCTTGGCTTCGGCGGACAGGGCCAGCTGGAGGCTCCGCTGTTCGAGCTGATGAATGAGGTGGATGCCAGCCTCTACATCATCGACTGCATGCCAAACATGAACGGAGACCTCACTAAGGAGATTTACCAGCGCACGATTGAGGGCGTAAAGGCATTGCGCTCCAAGCATCCCGACACCCCTATCCTGCTTGTGGAGCACAGCGGATATGCCAACGAGAGCACCTCTGCCGTGGCAGAGCGCTCCTACCGCTCATCCAATGCCGAGCTGCTTCGCGCCTATCAGGCCCTCATAGCCGAGGGGACAACGAAGCTCTTCTATCTGACCCACGACGAGATTGGACTGAAGATGGAGGATATGGTCGAGGGCATTCACCCCAACGAGATGGGAATGCGCCGATATGCCGACGCCTATCTGAAGAGAATCCATGAGATACTGGGCGAGGACATCGCCACGACCTTCACTCCCTGCCGCCAGCAACGCGACTCCTACAACTGGCTGGAGCGTCACGAGGAGGTGGTACGCCTGAACCATGAAGAGAAGCCCGACATAGTGCTTATCGGCAACTCCATCACCCACTACTGGGCAGGCACACCGACCGCACGCGACGCACGCGGCACCAAGAGCTGGGCAAAGCTCTTCAAGGGTCACACCGTACGCAACATGGGCTTCGGCTGGGACCGCATAGAGAACGCCCTCTGGCGAATCTACCACGGAGAGCTTGATGGCTTCGAGGCGAAGAAGGTCTTCCTGCTACTGGGAACCAACAATCTTGACCGCAACGACGACGAGGAGATTGTCGACGGCATTCTGGCACTCGTAAAGGCGGTGCGCAGCCATCAGCCATCAGCCAGAATCTACGTCTGCGGCATACTGCCACGCGCATGGGCAGAGAGCCATGTCCGTCTGGTCAACGACCTGCTGCAACGTCGTCTGATTGGTGCCGACGCCACCTATGTCGACATGACGCCCGAGGTTGTCCAGGAGGATGGACGCGTCATTAACGAACTCTTCATCGACGGACTCCACCCCAACGAAGAGGGCTACGCACGCATGGCAAAGATGCTTGAGAAGGCAGTAAAGGAGTAACCAAAGCTCCATCCGTTCCAAAGCAGCAGCTGCCATCCGTCAGCATAAAATCCGCTTCAGCATAAGAAGAGAAACTCGCACAAAAAAGCCGGGCACCTCACAACGACTGTGGGATGCCCGACTCCGAGTTTCACAACTCTAATCAAAAAGAACAGCTAATTAATCTCTATAACCAGGGTTCTGGTATGCATCTTTCTCATCCTCTTCCATCTCCATACCGTCGAGCTGACTCTGTGGAATTGGACGGAGGTAATGATAGTTTTCGATTGTACGGTTGTAAGTCACAGGAGTGTGATCGCCGATTGCGCTGCCGCAGATCACGTAGCTGCCTGCATACTCGTTCCACTTCTGAGTGCGGACGAGATCCTGCCAACGATAACCCTCACCGAAGAACTCACGTGAACGCTCATCAAGGATATAGTTGATGTCGATTGTAGCAGGAGTAGCTGCAATCATCTCTGCGCTGTGGTCCTCGCTGACAGCCTGATTGAGGGCATTGCTGTAGGTCCACTTACCAGCTCTTGCACGGAGCACGTTGACGAGGTCGCGTGCGCTCTTGCTGCCGCTTGCACCCTCAACAGCTGCCTCGGCTGCAATCAGATAGAGCTCGGAGAACTTGGCAATGTTGAACGGACGAGTACTACCACCGTTAGGCTGACCAGTACCTGTGCCGTCATAATCCTCACGATACATACCAAGCTTCCACAAAGCCGGATATGCCTTACGGCTGATGCCATTGATATCGATTACAAAGTCTGCACGACCCGGAAGCTCACCTGCGCCGATGTAGCTTGTGCCGCCACCATTAGGATAGACAACGTTTGCATTCTCCTCGGGGAGGAATGTCAGGATAGGCTCACCCTCCTTCACCGGCAGACCGTTGGCAGCATCTACGCTGGTGTAAGTAGCACCATTTGTTGACCAGTTGCCACGGAGCACTGTGGTGAATGTACCGTCAT
>CAZKNB010000046.1:6238-9896 GCA_964554075.1 uncultured Bacteroides sp. | reverse complement strand
TCCGGCGGGGCCGGAGCCTACAATGAGGCATTTTACTTTTTCTGTCTCCATATCTTTCTTTTTTTAATTTTATCTTAGGTCAATCACTTCCGCCTTCGGGTAGCTTTTCTTGCTGAAGGTGAAGGTGGAGGCGGCGGGAGCGGTGTTCGTCTTGCAACTCGCGACGGCGATGTCGTTGCGAGTGGCGTCGCGCAGAGTCACACTGATGAAGAGCGGCAGGTTGGTGCTCTTGGAGATGTATATCGTCACCTTGGTGAATGAGCGTTTCTTGTCGGTGGCTGTCAGCTCCACGGTGTTCACGGCCTTGCCTTTGTAGGTGGTCGTGGAGAGGAGCTTACTGGTGTAACCGCTCTTGTAGAGCGACAGGAGGCGGTAGGGGTTGATGGTCTCCAGCTCCTTGGCGGTGGGGGTGGTGATGGTCACCTCATCGCTCTTCTTCTGATAGCTCCACTGGGTCTTCCCGTCGAACCAGGTTGTGGCGTCGGGGGTCTGGAGGCGGAACTTCTCTCCGCTCAGGATGATTGTTCCGGAGGAGGTGCCGACGGTAGCGGCGTTCTTCGTGGCGGTGAGGGTGAATGTGGCTTCTATGCCGTTGGATTTCTCCACCGCGGTGACTGCCTTCTGCAGTACGTTGTTGGCTGTCTCTGCTGACATGGCTACTGTGAGTAGCAATGTCGTCAATAGCAATATGTATTTCTTCATATCATTTTCTTTTATAATATGTTTTGAAGGCGGTTGTCCAGATCCGTCTCATCGACACACAGCACTTCACGCGGCTTGCTGCCCTGGATTGGACCTACAATTCCTGCCTTCTCCAGCTGATCCATGAGGCGGCCGGCACGGTTGTAACCTATGGAGAACTTGCGCTGGATGAGCGACGTTGAACCCTGCTGATGGATAACAATCAGGCGGGCTGCCTCCTCGAAGAGGGGATCCAGCTTGCCCATATCCACATCGGGAGCCTCGCCACCTGCACCGTCGGCATCGGGAGCCTCGGGGAGATAGAACGGCGTTGGGTAGCCCTGCTGACGGGCGATGTACTTCGTAATCTCCTCCACCTCGGGAGTATCGATGAAGGCACACTGCACACGAACAGGATCGGCACCCTGGAGGAAGAGCATATCTCCACGACCGATGAGCTGGTTGGCACCCGGACGGTCGAGAATCGTACGGGAGTCCATCATGGCCGACACACGGAACGCCACGCGGGCAGGGAAGTTAGCCTTGATGGTACCGGTGATGATGTTCGTAGTAGGTCGCTGAGTGGCGATAATCATGTGGATACCCACGGCACGCGCCAGCTGGGCGATACGTGCGATAGGCAACTCAATCTCCTTGCCTGCCGTCATGATGAGGTCGCCGAACTCGTCGATGACCACCACGATGTATGGCATATACTTGTGTCCCTTCTCGGGGTTGAGCTTACGGTTGATGAACTTCTCGTTGTACTCCTTGATGTTGCGCACGTGGGCAGCCTTGAGCAGGTCGTAGCGCGTATCCATCTCCACGCAGACAGAGTTCAGCGTCTGCACCACCTTGGTCACATCGGTGATGATGGCGTCGCCGTCGCCCGGGAGCTTGGCGAGGAAGTGGTTCTCGATGACAGAGTAGATGCTGAACTCCACCTTCTTCGGGTCGACCAGCACGAACTTCAGTTCGGCAGGATGCTTCTTGTAGAGCAGTGAGGTGATGATGGCGTTCAGTCCGACAGACTTACCCTGACCAGTGGCACCGGCAACGAGCACGTGAGGCATCTTGCAGAGATCGACCATGAAGACATCGTTGGTGATGGTCTTACCGAAGGCGATGGGGAGGTCGTAGGTTGACTCCTGGAACTTGCGGCTGCCGATGATGCTCTGTCCCGACACAATCTTAGGATTGGAGTTAGGCACCTCGATACCGATTGTTCCCTTGCCCGGGATAGGCGCGATGATACGTATGCCGAGGGCAGCGAGGCTGAGGGCGATGTCGTCCTCCAGTCCGCGGATCTTGGAGATGCGGACGCCCTGCTCGGGAGTTATCTCGTAGAGGGTCACCGTGGGTCCCACTGTAGCCTTGATGGTACTAATCTCGATGCCGAAGCTGCGCAGCGTAGCGATAATCTTGTTCTTATTGGCGTTCTGCTCCTCCATGTTGATGGTGGGCTCGTTGTTCTCGAATGTCTTCAGGAGGTCGAGCGTCGGGAAGTGGTAGTTCTCGAGGTCGAGCTTCGGGTTATAGGGTTCGGAGTTGAGCGGCTGATAGTTCTCCTCGTCGGGGTCGCCACCCGCCTCAATCTCGAAGTCGGGCTCCCCACCCTTCTCAGCGTCGCTCTTCAGCAGCTCCTGCTCGGCTGGAGTGAGCACCACGCTCTCCTCATCCTTCTGGCGGGCATCCTCTGCACGATATTGAGTATCGACGGTGTCGTCGGCGGGAGCAACCACCTCCATGTCGTCGGTGTCGAGCGAGAGTTCAACCTCGGTGGGCTGAGGGTCGGTCAGGCTCTCCGACTGAGCCTCGGCAATGTTGCGCAGCGCATCGGCGGCAGAGGGAGTCTCGGCGTCGGTGAAGGGTTCGTCGGTCGCAGGCTCAGCCTCAGCGGCCACAGCCTCAGCCTCGGCTGGAGCTTCAGTCTTCTCCGCTTCGGGTTCGGGAGCAGGTTTCTCGCGCTTCTTGCGCTTGAGATATTGGAATCCGAGCAGCTTGCGCAGCCACTCTATAGTCTTCGAGCTGATATAGATAAAGAAGAGCACGGCGGTGATGAGCAGCACGAGCGCCACGCCCGGTTCGCCAATCTGCGAGGTGAGCCAGAGCGACACATTGTAGCCGTGGCGTCCGCCCCAGTAGATGAAAGAGTCCTGATACTGCGACATAAAGGCGAATCCCAGGAAGAGGGAGAACCAGATGAGCAGCAGTGAGCAGGCGAAGAACCACTTCCAGAGGCGGATGGAGCGCACCTTCATCAGCTTGAAGCCGGCAACGGTCAGGAAGACAAGGATGAAGAATGAGGCGAAGCCGAAGCAGTCGTTGATCAGGAAGCTGGCCAGCTGAGCTCCGCGTGAGCCTGCATAGTTGCGCACATGATTGTTGACCGCCGAGAGGTCGGCAGGATTGCCGCTGTCGATGATGCTCTGGTCCGCCGCTCCGGTGAAGAAGAAGGAGAGGAAAGCCAGCAGCATATAGATGGCGAAGATCACCATTGAGATGCCAATGATGAAGTGGAAAGTTTCGTTCCGCAGGAATGAAAAGTAGCTCTTAGAGGGAGAGACGTCGATGACGGTCTCTTTATCTGATTTCTTTTTTGCCATATTCAGAGTGTTTCGTATTAATATCAAGGCAAAAATAGTATAAAAATAAAAAAGTTCCAAACAGCTGGTCTGTTTTGGAACTTTTTCGCTGTATTCTTCTAAATGATACGTAGATTCAAGAAAAGCCCCCTCACCATTAGTGGTTGAAAGAATGACAGGAAAGGGGTGAGGGGGCGAGTTCAAACAAAAACTTAGCGTGTTGTCTCTTTTCACTCCGTTTTCCACGTTTTTGGGACGGCATGCCCGAAGCCTCCTTATCAGAGCACGCAGTCCGACTGCGGCGTCACCGCCATGTACCGACGGAGGTTTTCCTTATTATTCAAATACAATGTCTCCCGCCGTCTGGTCATTCCAGTCGATGACATTGTAGT
>CAZKNB010000046.1:0-6138 GCA_964554075.1 uncultured Bacteroides sp. | reverse complement strand
CCACTTCGACCAGTTTGCAGCAACAACCACTCTGAAGCTTCCGCTGGGGGCTCCCTCAAGGAGTTCACCAGTGACGTTGTAGAGGGTAGTACCATCAATGTGGTCGATTTTCGTCAGGTTGATCACCTGCTGCAAGGTATCGTTAGCATCGTTACCGATGGTAGATGAGCAGCCGGTACCGGCACTGTTCAGTGCACGATTGAAGATGAGGAGCTTCAGGTCGGAGAGATCAATATAGTTCTCTATGTCGCTGCCGCCTTCGGTGCCGATGGAATAGCTGTTACTACCACGAGTAGTCACATTACCAAGGTTGAGCATGAGTGATACCTTGCACGTCTTCTGGTCCGCATTGACCACCTCGTCAATTCCATCCTCCATGATGCACGAAGTCATCGTGAAGGCAACGGTCAGCAGGGCTGTCGCCACGGACATCAGATAGTATGTAATCTTATGATTAAACATGATCACTCCTTCCTCTCTACAATGATGATAATGAATTGTTCTGCAAAATCACCTTCCATGAATTGATGTAAAGGAACGTGTTGATCCAACGGTCGTTCTCGTCGAGGAAGAACGTCATGTTGTAGTCGTCCTCACGGTCGAGAAACTCCTGATCGCTCATATCGCCGTTTTCATAACCCTTCACCATCAAAGCGTAGTCGATGATAGGTATTGAGAATATCACCTTGCCTGTATCCTTGTTGGTTACGACGAGGCGAGGATTGTCCTCCATGACCAGACGTGACACCGTCAACTCAGCCACGACAACGTTGAGCACACCTGTGAGGCGTGTTTCGGTATCAGTGGTGATGTCGGCAGAGGCAATCGACGTATGCCATGGGTGGTAGACAACCTTATGTCCGCTCTCCACCGTGTTGCGATAGTTGAGCACCGCATCATCAGCCTTAATCTCAAAGTCGAACTTATCGCCATCGATAGGCTCACCGGACATGTGCTGGAGCACTACTCTCACTCGGTTGGTATCCTTCATCAGCGGCAGGGTGACCACGTGGTGACCCGGATCGGCGGTGAAGCTTACCTCGTCCATATAGCCATGGAACAGCACATCGATGTCGGTGCTGACATCCAGATGAGGTTCATCCTCGTCGGTGTCGGCGGTAGCCATGGCAGCGTTCATTGAGCAATAGAAGTAGTCGTCGGTGTCGCCACCTGCACGTCCATTAGTCTCGATGGTATATGTATCTTTTTCGTTAGGTGTACACCATGCCAACATGTGGTATGAAACGCCCGGTTCGATACGGTCGGCTGGTAACTCCATCTCATAGTCTTCATTTTGCAAAGCTGCTCCGCTCTCTGTGCCACGCCATACGAGAGAGAAATTGTCGTCGAACAGCATGAGGCAGACGTTTTGCACTTCGCTATTGAAAGCATCGGCGAACTCCATGTTCATGTCGTAGGTAAAACGAACGGCATAGGTGGTGGGTTCTACGGGACACTCGCCACCATCATCATAGATGGCGTCGCATCCTGCCAATGAGAATGAAAAGAGGGAGGCCAGCAATATCGTGAGATTTATAAATAAATTCTTGGTACGCATCTCTTTATCTGATTTTCAAAAAAAGTTGGTTTACTTGTTTTGTTCGAAAACGGTGTGCTGCCGGCTGGGCGCGTGTGCCGAGGGGGCAGCACACCGCTTGTCAACTTATAGTCGATACCCTAGAGTTAGAGTGTTACCTTCTGGCTGAGAGTCTTCCAAGAGAGGATGTTGATCTTAGCATTCAGGTACAAACCGCTATCGTCAACAGGATTAGGAACGATAGGCTCCTTAGGATCTACGATACCATGACCGAAGCCTGTGATCTCATCGATAGAGAGTTTGTAATAGTGGTTACGAACTACACCGAAGTAACCCTCAAGAGCTGTAGCAAGGTCTGTAACTGCGTTCTGTGCACCGAGGTGCTCGATAGGAATACTGTAGTACATGTAACCCTCATTGTGTCCAAGAGCATCGCTTGACGCGTTGAACTTACGGAGAGCCTCATTAACCTCAGAATTTTCCATCTTTACGTTGGCAGAAGAATACCAAGTAGCAGACTCGCCCTTAGAGCTAAGCTGAACAGCTACACGACCATTAAGCTTAACGTCTGTGCTGACCTTATCGTTATAGCTCTTAACTTCGAACAAGTCGTCTGTAATATCAGTTCCTGAAAGCTTGATACCTACGCTCTTAACAACCATCTCGATATATCCATTATAGGTATAGAGCTTATTGTTATATCTTACGATATTCTCACTGAATGCCTTACCGTCAGCGTCAACATACTGTGCCAGAACGAGGGCTGATGTACACATCTGCAGATAAGCTGTAGAAAGGATTTCAGGAGTATTGGTATTCTCGTTACAGTACTCAGCAGTACCGAACGGAGTATCAACATCAGTCATAGGTATATACTCAAGTTCATCTCTCTTTGTAGAGTCGTGAGACATATACTTTGTCGGGATATAGAAGCTATCGCCCTCCAAAGCATAGTTGTATGACTTACCCCAGTAGCTACGGAAGTTATCGGCATCGTTCCAAACGAATTTTGAAGGCATCTCTTTTCCCCAAGTCGGGTCAAGGTGCTTAATCAAATAGGTGTTCTGAGTCTTAGCGTTAAGAGCCCATCCATGGAGTTTGATATATACAGTCTTCAGAGTAGTACCATCTGACTCATAGATATCAGTCTCACCTGTACCACCGTTAATCTTTACATCCTGAGCAACAGTCTTACCTGAAGGGATATATGTCAACTTGTAGACATTCTCTGCATTACCCTTAACGAGCTTTGTAGATTCCTTATCGATATCGACAACGACCTTAACAGCCAGACGCTCAACATAGATATCAAGCATATTGGCATCATCTGCAGCTGCAGCAGCAGGAGTTGTATACCAGCAGTTAGTTGGGATTTCTGTAACGTAGTAGTTACCAGACTTTCTACGAGGATCACTGTTCAAATCTGCAGCAGCCTCTGAATCGCCATCATAGTAAGATGTAGTGGTCATTGTGAAGTACTTGGTATTACCATTCTCTATGTACCACTGAATCTTATTACCAGCTCTTGAAGCAGCCAGATTACCAAGATCAAGGAAGTCGTCAAGCTCTTCCGGACGTGTAAGGCCTGTAGGAGGATTGATGATTGTTACGACGCTTGTCGGCTTTCTGCCTAAAGTAGCATCGATAGCAAGGACGATGTCATGGTCGATATACTCGACGTTACCATCATTTGAACCCTCAACATGTGTATTAGTAGTACTGGTACCACCGGTATCGTAGACCTCACCCTCAGAGATAAAGCCATTCTCATCATAGAAGAAGAAACGGACACTATTGATGGCCTGCTCGGCAGCAGTACCATACTCAAAGCCCATGTCTGTAGTAGAACGTGTAGAGTTATCACCTACACACTGAATCTTCACCTTCAAATAGGCACCATCTTTCGATAATGTCTGCTGTTCTTCAACAGCTGTAGTCAGATCATCATCAGAACATGATACGGCGAATAATGCCATAAGAGCTCCTAAAAAACTAAAGGTTAGAAACTTTTTCATAACAAAATGTATTAAAAAACAATTAATTGGTTCTGTTTGTGGGAGTTTTTCCCGGTTCCCGGGGAGGGAACCGGGGATTGCTTCCTTGTTTTGTTTAATGGTTAGATATTGTTTGAATCGATCGGAGCCAGTGCAGAGAGCATCACTCTGCTACCTCCAATCGTTTGTACTCACACTCAATAGCATAGTCGGTGTGACGCAACAGCGGATAGCAGTTCTGGAGGAGGTAAGTGTACTCCTTCGGATACTGTGCGCGGAGCTTAGCCTCGCGTGCATCGGGCTGCAAATCGGTGCTGTTGATGATCTCCAGGATGCCCAGCTTGTTGCTGATCTCGGAGTTCAGGACATACTTGCGGAGTCCCTCCCAGTCCTCAGGCTCGTACTCCGTAACCACTACACTAGGATCGAACTTGTAGAGGTTGTCGATGTACTTCTTGAGAGCCTTGGTACGTCCGTCCGCCAGAATCTCGTTGGCTGAATATGAACCTTCAGGAGATGCATATCCCTTGAGGGTTACCTTCTTGATGACTACGTCGCCCACAGCCTTGATAGAGTCGATCAGCTGAGTGATCTTGCCTATCTCAGCCGTATTGTTCAGATAGCTCATATCGATATCTGTCTTGTTGACACGGAAGTGAACGAGAGCCGAACCGCCGAGGGTGTAGCCCCTCTCCACGTGGTTCTTCTCCACCACCTGTACAACCGGCTTTGGAGTCTCCACTACAGGCTCTGTGTAGTAGGATCCGAGATTCTGAGCATTGTCTGCCAGAATGCTTCCGCAACATCCGTAGGTCTGCTGCTTCAGCACGAGGTCGGCTCCCGACTGCCAGTCCTCATAGGAGATGATAGTCTTATAGTCCACAACGTCGGGGCACGACTTAGCGCGATAGCTGTAGTTGCTCTTCTCGCTCACCAGTGCCTGGCGGTTGCGTTTATAGTAGTAGTAGCGACGTCGACCGTAGACGGCAACAGCCTCGAGCTCTGTGGAGTCCTGAGCTCCGACGAGACAGGGGATGATGAGCACCGCCTGATTGGACTTAACTTTAAGATTCTCCATGTTAAGCTTCATGTCGACTGTCATCAGCTTGCCGTTGCGCTCCACGCTGATATCGCTGGCAGAAACGCCCTGGGCAACCTGCGCCGTGGCTGGCACCATCATGCACGCCATGGCCATCAGAAGTAAGTATTTACTCTTCATAAGACACCTCGCTTTCCTTTAGAATACATAAACTAGATTGATTGCTGCCTTGGTAGGACCAACGTAATGGTGCGCCTTGTCGTCGACAATCTTCTTGTCGCAGTTCTTGCAGTCGAACTTGTCATAGCGTGTGTAGGCGTAACCGACACCAATCTCAGCCTCCAGGTTCCAATGTTTGCCCAACACCCAGTCGTAACCGTAGGCTATACCGGCTCCGACGAACCATCCCTGATAACGATAATCGGAGAGCTGACCGAAGTCTGTGCCGAGGAACTTGATGCTGTTGTCAATGTTTCCGGCGTTGTACTGTCCTCCGAATGCATGAAGTGCTACGAAGTGACCGGCGAAGCGATCACAAAACCAATATCGAGCTTCGGGCTGCACGTACCAGTGCTTCCAGCGGCGGTCATGGCTGAGCTTCCAGGCGTTGAGCTGCCCGGTCACGTCCATTGTCCATCGTGGTGCCATACCGAACTCGATTCCGAGATTAGGACTCAATGTTGCGTCCATCAAAAGATTTGTCTTCAATGCCACATCCTGTGACTTCACGGTCTGAGCCAGGCCGAGTGTCAGGATCAGTACGAAGAGCTTTACTAAACGACACATCTTATTAAACGATTTGATTTCTATTTTCATTGTTTTGTTCATATGGTTAGAGCCATTCTTTTTTTCTTCACCACGAAGAAGCAAAATCTATTGTAAAGAATATGTTATCTATGTGCTAAGATTTGTAAAAGGTGGGGGTCATTTTCATCAATCTTAACAAGAAGAACACTGTTTTTGCAGTTTCGCGACCTTTTACCCTCTCATTTTCACCGAAATCGGTGAGAAGAATCAACAAGTAGAGCAATCATAATATTTTACAGATTTAATTTAATTGGTCGCTGACTTGTTAATTTGGACACTATATAATCCAATTTCTACTTAAGCTCCGGACAACTATGTCGGTCGAGGAGCTACGATAGTCAGTCAAGGGGCTATGAAAAAGAAAAACCTCTTTCAACTCGTGTCGAAAGAGGTTTTGGTTTGTGAGGTACCTGGCGGATTCGAACCGCCGTACGCGGTTTTGCAGACCGCTGACTAAGCCACTCATCCAAGGTACCGTTGTTCCTTGATTGCGGATGCAAAGGTAATACAATTTTCTGAACTGCCAAACTATTGTGCTACTTTTTTGCAACATCTTTTTCCGGCTTGCAGCACTCCCGCGGCCCGTCGACGCGCTTATGGGCTGCCTTACAGTCGGTTGCACCGCAGCCGCAGCAGGGCGAACCGTTACGAGCCGAACGAACAGACTTCACCGTGCGCACCACGGCAATCACTACACACGCGGCAACGATGACCGCAACAACTATATCCTGAGTTCCCATATACACATCTTATATATTATA
>CAZKNB010000045.1:0-9919 GCA_964554075.1 uncultured Bacteroides sp. | reverse complement strand
ACACAGCCCGTCTGCTCGTAAGCAAGGGCTACAAGCTCTTCGCTACAGGCGGTACCCACCGCGCTCTTGCCGACAACGGCATCGAGAGCACTCTGGTCTACTGGCCAAGCGAGGAGGGCAAGTTCCCGCAGGCGCTCGACATGCTCCACAACAAGGAGATTGACATGGTGGTGAACATCCCGAAGAATCTCTCTGCCGGTGAGCTTACAAACGGCTACAAGATTCGTCGTGCTGCCATCGACCTCAACATCCCGCTTATCACCAATGCGCGTCTGGCAAGTGCATTCATCAATGCATTCTGCACAATCGACATTGACGATATCGCTATCAAGAGCTGGGCTGAATATAAATGATAATAGATTTCATTTAGATATGAAGAGGGCACGGATTAACTCCGTGCCCTCTTTTTTCATTGTAACATGTTCATGCTTCATCAAAAAAATGTAATTTTGCATTCCGAAACAAAAAAACACAAAATTATGAAGGATAAAATAATCTCTTTTTGCTGGCAACATCTGTTGCTGGTAGTCTCACTATTGGTAATGACGTTGGGCGTTGTCTGCTGTGTGCGCTCAGCGCTCGGTTCAAGCGTCATCAGTGTTATCCCATACGTATTCACGGAAGCAGGGCAGCAGGGAAGCGCGCCTGCCATGACCATCGGTCAGTACACCTATCTCATGAATGCCATCTTCGTGGTGCTCCAGATATTCATACTGCGCAGGCAGTTTGAGCTTGTGCAGCTCTTTCAGCTGGTCATCGGCTTCATCTTTGGAATGATGATAGATGGCTGGATGATGGTGACCACGTGGCTTGTGCCTACAGAGCTTTGGCAGCAGGTGGCTGCGCAGTTGGCAGGATGCATACTGCTCGGCACGGGCATTGCGTTTGAGGTGCGTTGCGGCAGTGTCACAATGCCCGGCGAGGGTATCTCTGTGGCTGTCAGTCGTGTCTCCCACGTGGAGTTCCCTAAGGTGAAGATTACGATTGACGTGTTGCTGGTGCTCATAGGCCTGGCTCTATGCTACCTCTTCTTCGGTGCATGGCAGTGGCACATAGTAGGCGTAGGAACTCTTATTGCCATGTTCTTTGTCGGCATCGTAGTGAAGGTGGTCGTGCGCATCACTCCGTGGTTCGAACGCCTGCTGGCATACCGTCCAGGCTTCCGCCGATACATCTACGGTCTTGCCCGCTATCTGTATCAGAAGCTGTAACCGGCAGCTTTATTCCTCCACAATCTCGGCATCTGTGATTTTTGGTTTGGTGCGGACAAACTTAAACCAGTTGATCAGCTCGAAGAGAGCGAACACCAGGAAGGTGGCACCAATCACAGTTGCCATGGAGTCGAATGCACCACTCGGATTGGCAACCACGAAGAGACCCGCAAGAAGAATCAGAGTGGGAAGGATGTAGAAGGGCAGAGGCACCTTGGTCCAGCGGCGTGCATTGAGCAGCGAAGCCAACTGCCATACGCCACCCATCAGGATGATGAATCCAAGCACGAACATCAGGATGTTTACTACAGTCAGGGGCGAGATGTTAAGCCAGATGCCGAGCAATATGCTGCCGACTCCCTCGAGCGGGAAACGGGGCGCACGGCGCTTCTTCTGCTCCTCGGTGGGTTCAGCGTCGCCCGTCTGCTGAGCCTGCTCAGCCTCCAGGGCAACAATCTTCCTGTATCTGCGACGGTTCACACCGTATGCCATCAGCGAGATGATGCCCACGATGATGAAGAGAAAACCGATGGTTCTCACAATGTATTCGGCTGCCATGTCGGGCCAAGCCACCAAAACTATGCCTATCACTAAGGCATAGAGAATTCTTAGAAGTGAATTGTTCATTGTACCTATTTTTTGTGTCTATTGAAAATATGGGGCGCAAGATACGCACTTTTTGGTTAACTTTCCCTACGACGCGTGCGCGAATCAATATTTTATCTCTATTTTTGCAATATTATGGGATTATTCTATACACTACCATCTGGTGAGGTCGGCGAACACGACCTCCAGATACGATTTGACAATCTGGCGGGAACGGAGATGCGCGAGCCCTTCCTCCCTGCCGAATGGCATCAGCAGAGCGGCATTCAGCTGACCTGGCCACACGAGGAGACCGACTGGGCTTACATGCTCGGGGAGGTGGAGGAGTGCTTCGTCGCCCTGGCACGCGAGATTGCCAGCCGCGAGAGCCTCATCATCGCTACGCCTCACGTGGAGCAGGTGAGCAGCCGACTGAAGGCCGAAGGTATCAATATGGACAACGTGAAGCTCTATGATTGCCCCACCAACGATACGTGGGCACGCGACCACGGAGCGATAACTATGATAGAGGAGGGACAGCCGGTGTTGCTGGACTTCACCTTCAACGGATGGGGACTCAAGTTCGCCTCCGACAAGGATAACCAGATCACGCGTCGCCTGGTCGAGGCGGGCGCCCTCTGCGGACGCTATTCCAACCATCTGGGCTTCGTGCTCGAGGGTGGATCGATCGAGAGCGACGGGGCAGGAACGCTGCTGACGACCTCCGAGTGTCTGCTTTCGCCAAACCGCAACGCGCAGATGAACCGTCAGGACATCGAGGATTATCTGAAGCGTACGTTCAGAGTGCAGCAGGTGCTGTGGCTCGACCATGGCTATCTTGCCGGCGACGACACAGACAGCCATGTGGATACCCTGGCGCGTCTCTGTCCGGGAGACACGATTGTCTACGTGGAGTGTAACGACCGCGAGGATGAACACTACGAGGCTCTTCAGGCAATGAAGAGGGAGCTGCAGGAGTTCCGAACACTGAACGGTGAGCCCTACCGCCTGCTGGCGCTGCCGATGGCAGACTGCATAGTGGAGGATGGTGAGCGACTGCCAGCCACCTACGCCAACTTCCTCATCATGAACGATGCCGTGCTCTATCCGACCTACGCTCAGCCAGCCAACGACCGCCGTGCTGCCGAGGTGCTGCAGGAGGCCTTCCCTGGTCGCGAGATTGTCGGTGTGGACTGCCGTGCTCTGATCAAACAGCATGGATCGCTCCACTGCGTGACAATGCAATACCCTGTCGGCGTGCTGCGCACACCGCAAGTCTAAACTTACTACTTCCTACTTTAAACTTACTACTTTATATATATAAGATATATGAGAAAGATTACAGTCGGTCTGGTGCAGCAGAGCAATTCGCCGGACCTAAAGATAAACCTGATGAACCTGGCTAAGGGCATCAAGACGTGTGCTGAATATGGCGCACAGCTCGTTGTGCTCCAGGAGCTCCACAACTCGCTCTACTTCTGTCAGACCGAGGATACACGTATGTTCGACCTCGCAGAGCCTATTCCAGGCCCATCGACCGGCTTCTATTCCGAACTGGCTAAACAGTATGGAGTGGTGCTGGTGACCTCACTCTTCGAGCGTCGTGCACCCGGACTCTACCACAACACAGCCGTTGTCTTCGACAAGGATGGCTCAATAGCGGGAAAGTATCGCAAGATGCACATCCCCGACGACCCTGCCTACTACGAGAAGTTCTACTTCACTCCGGGCGACCTTGGCTTCGAGCCAATCGAGACCTCAATAGGCAAGCTCGGCGTTATGGTCTGCTGGGACCAGTGGTACCCTGAAGGAGCACGTCTGATGGCTCTGAAGGGGGCTGAGATGCTGATCTACCCGACAGCAATCGGCTGGGAGAGCACTGACACCGACGACGAGAAGCGTCGTCAGAAGGATGCCTGGGTCATCTCGCACCGCGGACACGCCGTGGCAAACGGCCTCCCCGTGATTGCTGTCAACCGTGTAGGTCACGAGCCCGACCCGTCGGGACAGACCAACGGCATCCAGTTCTGGGGCAACAGTCTGGTGCTCGGTCCGCAGGGCGAATTCATCGCCGAGGGCTCAAACACAGAGTCGCAGACGATAATCGCCGAGATCGACATGGAGCGCAGCGAGAACGTCAGACGCTGGTGGCCATTCCTCCGCGACCGACGAATAGACGAATATGGCGACATAGTGAAACGCTTCCGCGACTAACGAATGACATAAAAAAAGGAGAGCCTCATCGGCTCTCCTTTTTTATTACTGAATCTGCGGGGTCGTCGGTCGTCGGATTGTTCATCCAACGTCGAATGGACGCCATTTTCGGTATCAGTCGGGTCACATCGTTGCGATATGTGCTCATCATTATACCCAGAATGGCCACGACGCCGAGTATGACGAGATAGCCGTAGCACTCCTTCAGCGAGATCATCACGCTCTGACGCGACACCTCGGTCAGCGTGTCGCTCCACGAAGGCATGTCGAAGGGCAGGATGGTTCCGTCGATGTTCTCCGCCGCATCAATGTGATTCTTCACCGAAGCCCACTTGTAGAGGCGCTGTACGATGGCTGTTCCCGCCACGTTGCCAATGCCGCAGCGCACGTAACCAATGGCGCTCAGACCGGCAAAGAAGTAGCTGAAGGAGAGGCTCTGCGAGAGATAGATGTTGGACATGGCTCCAATCATCACCTCGGATATGCCCACCGCCACAAGCGGGATGAAGAAGGCCTCCTTGTTGGTGTTGCCGTCGATAAGGAAATACATCGAAGCGATGTAGAAGGTCAGCAGACCGAAAGCACAGACAAGGAACTGCTTGGTGTTCCAGCCCCACTTGACGCGGCTGTAGAAGGTCAGCAGCGACCCGAGAACCACTCCGTAGAGTATCGGATAGTTGAGCGAGATGACGTTCAGCGAGTCATACTTCAGCACGGCGTTGAGGTAGACAGACTGCAGGAGTCGCGGCGCCGCCTGCATTATTCCCGCCACGAAGAGCCAGAGCATGATTTTCTGGACCGGCTTCTGGACGAAGATTGAGAGGCCGAGGTAGGGCTTGTCGTGGAAGTGTGAGCGACTCCATGCCAGGGCAAAGAAGAGCACACAGATCAGCGACGCAATCCACACGGGGCGACCGCTCCACCACTCATAGTACTCACCATAGTTGAAGATCCACATTCCCGAGATGAGAAATACGCTCCAGAGAAACATTCCGAGGAAGTCGAGCCCCTTGAGCGACATATAGGGTCCCGGGCGATGGTCCGGCTTCATAAGGAAGTAGACGAGTCCGAGATGAATCATCAGCAGCGCGATGACGAAGAGGTTCATCAGACGCCAGTTGCCGTAGTAGGTGAGGTAGGCCGTCGTCAAGCCCGAGAGATACACACCGCCAACAACCATGAAATAGACCACGGAGAAGAAGACGTTGTAGTTTCTGGAGGGCGTCACGCAGAGACGGAAGTTACTGGTGCAGCCGAACATGCCAAGCATCTTGAAGATGCCGGCAAAGAAGCTGACAAGCCAGACCACCCAGGGCACGGCACAGGTCATGGTGATGGCGGTGCAGAAGATGAGTCCGATGCCCGCCACGAAGAAGAGCTGGCGACTGTAGAGAGCGAACTTCACGCGATACATCACGGGGAAACAGACCGTGATTCCCGCCAGCATGCAGTAGCCAGCCATCTGGACATCCTCGCTGAGCAGGGAGATCTCGCTCACCATCTGGTTCATCGACGAGAGGTTGATGCTTCCGGCATACTGATAGAGAAAGCCGAAGGCGAGGAGGAGCCAAACACGCACGAAGCGGGGCACATCGTCGCGATACATCAACAGCTGGCGCGTGCGGATGATTGAATTGCCTGATATATATGTAGACTTTGTCATCAGTCAATCATTTCGCATTCCACGTTAAGTCCCGCACGCAGCAGGCGGATGTCGTCGGCACTGTTGTCCTTGGTGAAGCGTATCTTTACCGGCAGGCGCTGCTCAACCTTGACGAAGTTTCCGGTGGCATTGTCCTGCGGAACGAGCGAATACTGAGCTCCTGTAGCGTTTGAGATGGCCTCGATCACTCCAACATACTCCTTGCCGCGGAGTGCATCGACGGTAATCTTCACGCGGTCGCCAATCTTCATGTCGGCAGTCTGACTCTCCTTGTAGTTGGCAATCACCCATACATCGTTCTCATCGACGATGGAGAGAAGTGTCTGACCAGGCTGAACCAGCTGTCCCACCTGGAGGTTGCGACGCGATGTGTAGCCGTCGACAGGGGCGGTGATCACGGTGTAGCTGAGGTTCAGCTTCGCGAGCTCCACGCTTGCCTTTGCCACCTCAATGCTTGCGTCGTGCTGACCCAGCTGCTGAGCCTTCTCGTCCTTGGTGAGGACGGTGGACTGGCGCTGGCGGCAGAGCATCTCGTAGCGTGCCTTGAGTGTCTCATACTTGGTGTGGGCGTCGTCGTACTGCTTAGGCGTTACGGCCTTGTCGTTGAGCAGCGACTGATAGCGCTCGAGGTCGCGCTTGGCATTCTCCATCTCTGCGCGTGTTCCCTCAATCGAAGCCTCGCTGACACCAATCTGGCTGGCAGTGGTGGTGATTGAGGCGTTGACGGTCGATTTACCCGAAACGGCGTTCTGAACCTGAGCGTAGGCCTGCGCCAGAGCCAGTGCGTACTCCGAGTCGTCGATGATGATGAGTGTGTCGCCCTTATGAACGTAGGAGTATTCATCGAAGCGAATCTCCTTGATGAAGCCCTGCACGCGAGCGTTGATGGGCACAATCTGGCGGCGCACCTGAGCATTGTCGGTGAAGGTTGAGATATTAAACTTGATAAACTCTGCGGCAATCCACCAAAGTCCGACGGCGAGCACCAGCAGCACGAAAATATTCTGAATGAGTCTTCTTGTCTTGCGATTCATACTATGCGGGTTAGATTAAATTGTTCCTGAAAGATATTTGAGTTGGAAATAGTAGTAGAGCACGTCGACCTGCGCGTTCACCAGTCGTGTCTCTGCGTCGAGCTTCGATGCCGAGGCGTCGAGCATGTCGGTGAGGAGCGAGAGGTCGTTGTTGTATCGGCGCTCCACGATGCGATAGTTCTCCGACGCCAGCTCCACGTTCTTCTTCTGCGTAGCTACGTGCTCAATGGCCTCGATGTAGCTCTTATAGGCGCGGTCGAGGCTGCGGTCGGTTGCCTCCTCCTGCGTTGCACGAGCCTGACGGGTGCGTTCGGTCTCCATCTTTGCTGCCTGCAGCTTGTGGCCGCTCTTGTAGAAGGCAGAGGGGGTGAAGCTGACGTTGACGCCTACCACCCAGCGACTGAGATTCTTGTCGAGAACAGGGGTGTGGGTGGTGATAGGAGCCGCCACCGATGCAGCCGCGTTAACGCCAACCTTAGGCAGAACGGCGCTGCGGATGAGCTTCTCGTTGGCTGTCGACTCCGAGCGTTGCAGGTCGTAGCGCTTCAGCACAGGCGATTCCAGACGGCTCTTGTCCATCCATTCAGTGAGGGGAGCAGCCGAGAAGTTGATGCGCTCGAGGTCGATGCTGGCCACAATCGAGTCACACTCACCGAGATGCAGATAGCTCTGCAAGCTGTAGTTGAGGTTCTTGATGGTGTTCTCGACCGTCAGGCGGTCATACCGGAGATTGGAGAGGTTGAGGTCGTAGCGCGTCACGTCGTTGCCGAGCACCAGTCCCTGAGTGGCGCGTGCCCTCATCTCGTCGATGAGTTCGCCAGTGATGCTGATGTTCTCGTTGTAGACGTTGAGCAGGTTCTGATGCTTGAAGAGCTCGAGATAGCATTGCAGGATGCGCATCTTCATTTCGTCCTCGACCATCTCCACATTGTTTTGCGCGATGTCGGTCTGGACGCCTGCACGACGAATCTTGGCTGTCGTTTCGCCGCCGGTGTAGACGGGTTGATTAACTGAGAGAGCAAAAGAGTTGCCCCAATGAGTCATTCGTGAGCGGGTGGGATTGGTGAAGTTGCGGTCCAGTACGTAGACATTGCCGATGTAGTCTCCCTCGAGATTGAGTCCGATGTCCGGCAGTCGTCCATCGCGTTCTGACTTATGGCGCATCGATGAGATCGCAACATCCTTGCGCGCAAGTTGTACTTCACTGTTGGCTTTTTCCACCTGTTGAAAGAGGTCTTCGATGGTTAGAGTCACTGTCTGGGCGCCTCCGACGAGGGCGTATCCGGACATTAGTACCGCCGTTGACCATAGCTTGTACCTATAATTCATGTCCTTAGTTAGAGTTTTTTGTTTCCTGAAGCAAATCCATGGGATAGATTTGCGGCTGCAAAGGTACGATTTTTTTCGGTAGTTTGTGCCTATATATAATATAGAGGTGCTATATTTGGCGAATATTTCTCTGACTAAAACAACTGTCGAACTATGAACGATAAAGAAAGAGCAAACCGAATCTACCGAACCACGCTTGTCGGGAGCGCTACGAACGCCCTGCTGGTGGCTCTGAAACTGTGGGCTGGCATCGCCGGACGAAGTGCCGCAATGGTTGCCGACGCCGTCCATTCACTCTCCGACTTCGCCACGGACCTGGTCGTGATGTGCTTCGTACACATCTCCTCAAAGCCTGTCGACAAGAGCCACGAATACGGACACGGTAAGTTCGAGACGCTGGCCACCGTGATTATCGGCGTCGCTCTCCTTGTCGTGGGTCTCTCTCTCTTCTGGGGGTCCACCCAAAGCATTCTCTTCGTCATCAACGGGGGAGAGATTCAGCGCCCCGGCAGCTTTGCCCTTATCGCTGCCTTCGTCTCAATCGCACTGAAGGAGATCCTGTATAGATATACCGTCCACGAAGCCCGCGCTTGCAACTCCACTGTGATGGAGGCCAACGCATGGCACCACCGCAGCGACGCCTTCTCGTCGGTCGGTACTGCCGTAGGCATTGGCGGCGCCTATTTCCTTGGAAACAGCTGGACCGTGCTCGATCCGATTGCTGCCCTTGTGGTCAGCATCTTCGTCATCCGCATTGCTCTGCGACTGATAAAACCTGCTCTCGACGAGCTGCTGGAGAAGTCGCTGCCCGAATCCGTGGAGAAGGAGATTGAGGAGGTGGTAGGCAGCGTGGAGGGAGTAAGTCAGATGCATCACCTCCTGACGCGACGCATCGGAGGCAACGTGGCAATCGAGATGCACGTCCGCATGGATGGCAATACGCCGCTCTATCAGGCACACGAAAAAGCGACCGAAATTGAGCATAAACTGAAGGCGATTTTCGGTGAACGCAGCCACGTAGGAGTACACGTAGAACCGATGAAATAATTTTACACTGGCTGGTTGTCACCAAAGTTTAAATTAACCAAAAATCTATGTTCTGCAACATAAATGCGAAAATAGTGGCCAAAACATTTGCATCCTTTCGATATTTTTCTTCAAATTTGCGTTGAAATGTTTTAATAAACCAGTGGAACGCAAAAAGAAATCCAGTGGAATAGAAAAACAAACCAATGGAACGCAAGTGAAAAACCATTGGATTAGAAAAATAAACCAGTGGAATAGAAAAAAATTCCAATGGAATAGAAAAATAAACTAGTGGAACAGAAATCTGATCCACGGGATTGCAAAATCTTCCCTTGGCAGGGGAATTGACAATATACATGAGACACTTTTTATTGCTATTGTGCTCATTGTTGCTATTCACAAATGCAGTGTCGGCTGACGAGTTCACCGGGTATCTGGCAGCAGAATGGGGCGTTGAGCTTAGCACCAATATAGAGGAGGTAACCTCATCACATATTACCACCGACGACGTCCAGACAACTGAGGGTTCAGCTTGTCCGGCGTTTCTTTGCGTATATATGGATGTGAGAGATGAGGAGAAATCTTCGTTCGAATCATACAGAAGGCGTGCGACGATCAAGCCGCAGACGTGGCGAATTCCCAATGTCCGCAACGCCATTCCCGAAACTGACAATTCCAACTTTACAGGTATCGCTTATGCGTCATACACCGCTGTAGACGCCCCAGAGATGGTTTTACTAAGCGATATGGCTTCGTGCACCCTCTGCGCTGCCTCTCCAATGCAGCAGGAATGGTTCACGAACAGCTCTGTATATATGTACGCGAACCTCTGCCTGGCTGGAGCCGGAGAGGTGGTG
>CAZKNB010000044.1:6663-9962 GCA_964554075.1 uncultured Bacteroides sp. | reverse complement strand
GGCATGGAGCGACGTGGATTCGAGATCCACTGGCTCGACGCCTCAATGGCTATGGATGAGAAGGTGGCAGCGGTGAAGAGACTTATCGGGGGAGAAAAGGAATGAAAAACGTGAACTAAAACAAACCGGAATATGAGTGTTGAGCCATCTAAATGGGGGGTCATCTACAACCCCAAAGCAGGAACCCGGAAAGCCAAGCGACGCTGGAAGGAGATTAAAGAGTATATGGACAGCAAGGGGGTGGACTATGACTATGTTCACTCCGAGGGCTTCGGCTCGGTGGAACGTCTGGCTGCCATCCTGGCTAACAACGGCTACCGCACGATTGTTGTGGTGGGTGGCGATGGCGCTCTCAACGATGCCATCAACGGCATCATGCTCTCCGACGCCTTCGACAAGGAGGCCATCGCTGTCGGAATCATCCCTAACGGAATAGGCAACGACTTCGCACGCTACTGGGACATCGACATGGACTATAAGCGTGCGGTGGACCACATCATAAACCATCGCCAGCGCAAGGTGGACGTGGGCTACTGCAGCTACTTCGATGGCGAGAAGCATGTGCGCCGCTACTTCATCAACGCCGTGAACATAGGCTTCGGCGCGCGCATCGTCAAGGTGACCGACAGCACCAAGCGCTTCTGGGGAGTGAAGTTCCTCTCATATCTCGCAGCCTTCTTCCTGCTCTTCTTCGAGCGCAACATCTACAGAATGCATCTTAAGATAAACGATGAGCATATCCGCGGACGAATAATGACGGTCTGCGTGGGCAGTGCCAGCGGCTATGGTCAGACGCCAAGTGCTGTGCCCTACAATGGCTGGCTCGACGTCTCGGTGATCTATCGCCCTCAGCTGCTGCAGACCATGGCGGGACTCTGGATGCTCATCCAGGGACGCATCCTCAACCATAAGCAGGTGCGCAGCTACCGAACAAAGAAGGTGAAGGTGCTCCGCGCGCGCAACGCTGCCATTGACCTCGACGGACGAATACTGCCGAAGTACTTCCCGATAGAGATTGGCATACTGCCCGAGAAGATCACTCTCATCATACCAAAATAGAAATACGGAAATAACATAATAATGAAAGCACTACAACTATTCTTAATGCTGCGTCGTCATGGCAAACTGGCGGCTAAACGCCATCCGATGTACGACATGAACCGCCTGGGCAAGTGGGCGGCACGTATCGGTGCAATGGCAATGGCGGCATATCTCATCTTCTTCGGAGTGATGATGGCTTTGGCTCTCAGCGAAGAGAGCCGCGAGGCTTACCATCTGATGGGCGGCGGATTCGTCATCATCATGCTGCTCGACTTCCTTGTGCGTATGCCATTCCAGAAGTTGCCCTCCCAGGAGGTTAAGCCATATCTGCTGATGCCTGTCAAGCGCAGGCGAGTGATTGACTTTCTGCTTGTCCGCTCCGGACTCGACACCTTCAACCTCTTCTGGCTCTTCTTCTTTGTGCCATTCGCCTTCCTGAGCATCTTCAGGTTCTATGGCCTGCCTGGCGTACTGTTCTACTGTCTGGGCGTATGGCTCCTGATGCTCTTCAACAACTACTGGTACCTGCTGTGTCGCACCCTGACCGACGAACATATAGCGTGGACATTGCTGCCTGTTGCCTTCTATGGCGGACTGATTGCGGCGCTCTTCATCCCCGACGAGAGTCCCATCTTCTATGGCTCAATGCTGCTTAGCGACGGCTTTGTGAAGGGCAATCCGCTGGCCTTCCTGGCGGTCATCATCCCTATAGCCGTGCTCTTCCTGATCAGCCGTGCCCTGATGGCGCGCCTCTTCTACAACGAGGTCAACAAGGTGGAGGACACCAAGGTGCGCGTGTCGGACTACAACTTCTTTGAGCGCTACGGCGACATCGGCGAGTATATGCGTCTAGACGTGAAGATGATGCTGCGCAACAAGACCTGCAAGACGCAGCTTCGCACGGTGGCCGTCCTGATGATTGCCTTCAGCGGCCTGCTCAGCTTCACTGATGTCTATGACGGAAGCTACATGACACACTTCATCGTGGTCTACAACTTCGCCATCTTCGGAATGACCTATCTGACCAACCTTATGGCGTATGAGGGCAACTATATAGATGGCTTGATGAGCCGCAAGGAGTCAATCTACACTCTCCTTCGCGCCAAGTATCTGCTCTATAGCATCGCGCTTGTTATCCCCGGCCTGATGATGGTGGCGCCCGCCGTTATGGGCAAGATTACATTCGCTACAATCCTGTCGTGGATGCTCTTCACCGCCGGACCGATGTACTGTCTGCTCTTCCAGCTGGCCGTCTACAACAAGAAGACCACTCCGCTCAACGCTAAGATAACGGGACGTCAGAACATGGGTACGTCAATTCAGAATATAATCTCTGTCGCATCCTTCGGTTTGCCGCTGCTCGTCTATCCGCTCCTGGTGAAGACCCTGGGCGACGCAACCACCAACGTCATCCTTTCGCTGATTGGAATCGCCTTCATAGCGACCAACAGACTCTGGATGAAGAATGTCTACGACCGCTTCATGAAGCGTCGTTACGAGAATATGGCGGGATTCAGGGATAGTAGAGGATAATATGAAATTAATAAGAAAAATAGAGTAAAAACTATGATAACTATAAACGAACTACAAAAGAACTTCGGCGAAAAGAGAGCCGTCGACGTGGAACATTACGAGATAGCCGACGGCGATATGATTGGCCTCGTGGGCAACAACGGTGCAGGAAAGACCACCCTCTTCCGACTGATTCTCGACCTCATCAAGGCCGACCGCGGAGTCGTGGAGAACGGCGGCGTGGATGTCAGCAAGACAGAGGACTGGAAGCAGTACACGGGCGCCTTCATCGACGATGGCTTCCTCATCGACTACCTCACTCCCGAGGAGTACTTCTCCTTCATCGGCAAGATGTATGGCCTGAGCAAGGAGGAGATTGACGAGCGCCTCGCCCGCTTCGACCGCTTCATGAATGGCGAGGTGATGGGACAGAAGAAGTTCATCCGCAACTTCTCGGCGGGCAACAAGCAGAAGATAGGCATCATCTCTGCCATGCTCCATCAGCCCAAGCTGCTGATTCTCGACGAGCCCTTCAACTTCCTCGACCCGAGTTCACAGGCGGTCATCAAGCACCTCCTGAAGGCATACCACGAGGAGTACGGCGCCACAATCATCATCTCAAGCCACAACCTCAACCACACGGTGGACGTCTGTCCGCGCATCGCCCTGATGGAGCATGGCGCAATAATCCGCGACATCAGCAACGTCGGTGGTTCGGCAGAGAAGGAGCTTGAGGAGTACTTCAA
>CAZKNB010000044.1:0-6563 GCA_964554075.1 uncultured Bacteroides sp. | reverse complement strand
CTGCAGATAGCGCCAGCGCTGAAACAGAAAAGTAGTGATGATGAACAGACTGATAGCTTTTGTCGTTGCGGTGGTGATGGCGCTTGGCGTCAACGCCCAGCTGCTCTGGAAGATTGAGGGTAGGGGACTGAAAGAGCCCTCCTACATCGTCGGAACCCACCATCTGGCGCCCTTCAGCGTGCTCGACAGCATCGCCGGCATACGCGAGGCGATGAAGAACACCGCGCAGGTGGTTGGCGAACTCAATATCGCCGAGATGCAGACACCGGAGAACATGATGCTGATGCAGAGCATGATTACCACGCCTGCCGACTCCACCATGCAAGCCATCCTTCCGGCGGAGGAGTATCAGTTGGTGCGCGATGCCGTAAGCACATACCTCGGGTTCGACCTCGCCGAGATGCCAAACCTGAAACCGGCGTTCATCAGCAACAATATCATAGTGATGATGTACATGAAGCTGATTGGCGGATTCAAGCCGCAGGACCAGCTCGACAGCTTCTTCCAGAGCTTCGCCACTGACATGGGAAGGCGCGTCGTAGGGCTCGAGACGGCAGAGTTTCAGTTCCGCCTGCTCTACGACGGACAGACCATCAAGCGCCAGGCCCAGCAGCTGGTATGCGAGTTGCGCAACCGCAGCAAGCTGCTGCTCGATGCGCGTCAGCTCACCAATATATATATGAAACAGAATCTTGACGAGATGCTTCGCCTGTCCGAGGAGACTCGGGGCGACGACTGCGACATGCTCCCTTCAGAGGTGGAGCGGATGATCAATGCGCGCAATCGCAACTGGGCAGAGAAGTTGCCGGCGATAATCGCTGAAGCACCGTCGTTGATAGCGGTAGGAGCACTCCATCTCCCTGGAGAAAATGGAGTGCTTAATCTCTTGAAGAAGCAGGGCTACCGGGTTACTCCTCTCTAAGCGGATTCCAACCCTGAGCCTTAAGCTCGAACTCCTGACCGTCGCGTGTGATGAGGTATGAACCAAGCTCGGGCTTGGTGATGTGACCGATGACGCGTACGCCCTCAATCTCCTCAATCTTCTCATGGTCGGCCAGCGGAACGGTGAAGAGCAACTCATAGTCCTCGCCGCCATTCATGGCACATGTGGTGAGGTTCATGTTGAACTCCTCAGCCATCACAGCCGTCTGGTAGTCGATAGGAATGTGCTCCTCGTAGACGCGGCAGCCGGCGTTGCTCTGCTTGCAGATGTGGAGCAACTCCGAAGAGAGACCGTCGGAAACATCCATCATGGCAGTCGGCTGGATGTTAGCCTCTGCCAGCTTCTTGATGATATCCTTGCGTGCCTCCGGCTTCAGCTGACGCTCCAGCAGATACTCCTTGCCGGCGAAGTCGGGCTGAACGTCGCTCGAATCCTTGAGCACCGCTTTCTCGCGCTCCAGAAGCTGTAATCCCATGTATGCAGCACCCAGGTCACCACTCACGCATATCAGGTCGGTCTCCTTCGCGCCGTTGCGATAGACCGCCTTACCCTTCTCAGCGTCGCCGATACAAGTGATGCTGATGGCAAGTCCCGTGAGCGACGAAGTGGTGTCACCGCCTACGATGTCGACTCCATACTCCTGGCAAGCCAGACGGATGCCGCTGTAGAGCTGCTCCATGTCCTCAACGCTGAAACGCTTTGAGAGGGCAAGCGAAACGGTGATCTGACGCGGAGTTCCGTTCATCGCATAGATGTCGGAGAAGTTCACCACTGCCGACTTATATCCCAGATGCTTCAGCGGCACGTAGGTCAGGTCGAAGTGTACACCCTCCATAAGCAGGTCGGTGGTCACCAGCACCTCCTTTTCGGGAGCATATTGCAGCACGGCAGCGTCGTCGCCGATGCCATATTTAGTAGAATCGTTGATCTTCTCGATGCCCTCGGTGAGATGGTCAATCAGTCCGAACTCACCGAGTGTGGCTATTTCAGTTCTCATATCTCTCTTATGCACGATTAATAAGTTCACGCATTATGGTTGTCATCTTAGGCTGAGCCTCGTCGGCAGCCTTCTGTACCTCCTCGTGTGACACCTCAACAATCTTGCCCTCAACGCCGAGGTCGGTGATAACCGAGATACCGAACACGCGGATGCCGCAGTGGCGCGCCACGATAACCTCAGGCACTGTCGACATACCGACTGCGTCTGCACCGAGGATATGGAAGAGGCGATACTCTGCCGGAGTCTCGAAAGTAGGACCCTGAGTACCGATGTAGACACCCTGCTGAACCTTGATACCCTTCTCCTTGGCAATCTCGAGAGCCTTGCGGATAAGCTCCTTGTCGTAAGCCTCGCTCATGTCCGGGAAGCGTGGTCCGTAAGGGATGTTCTTTCCGCGGAGAGGATGCTCGGGGAAGTAGTTGATGTGGTCGGTGATAATCATCAGGTCGCCAATCTCGAATGCAGCGTTTGTGCCGCCGCTGGCGTTGGATACGAAGAGAGTCTCGATGCCGAGCTCACGCATAACACGTACCGGGAAAGTAACCTCCTTCATAGAGTAACCCTCATAGAAGTGGAAACGTCCCTGCATGGCCATGATCTCTTTGTTGCCAAGCTTTCCGAAAATCAGTTTTCCACTATGACCTTCGACAGTAGAGACGGGGAAGTTGGGGATGTCCTTGTAGTCAATCTCATACTTCTCTGTAATCTCGTTCACTAAGCTACCCAATCCTGTTCCCAGTATGATTGCTGTCTTTGGACTGGTGTGCATGCGCTCCTTAAGATAAGCGGCTGTTTCTTGAATCTTTTCTAACATAGCCAATTATGTGTTGGTTAAAAATATCTAGTTTATCTTGTAATATACCTATTTCGATAGGCTGTACAAATATATATTGTTTTAGCGAATCAATCAATAGGTTGTGACATTTTATGCGTGTTCCGTCCTTCTCGGTTGTAATAATTATTTTGTTTCCGTCGGACTTCATCGCCCCGAATCGCTCGGCTATCTGGCGTATGTCGTCGGCCGAGAAGTCGTGGTGGTCGCCGAAGGTCAGTGTCTCTATGCTCCTCACCTTGGGGCGTAGGGCATCAATCAGCGGACGTGGCGAAGCGATTCCTGTCACCAGCAGTACGTCGGTCCGGCTTAGCTCGGGAGCCGTCCGGCCACACTCGCCGAAGAGCGGCTGCAACTCTCCATACCTGAAGCAGGAGAAGAAGAGCTGTTGCTCTGGGCTCAGCGAGAGCTTTGCGGCAATCTCGCGGCACTCCTCGTCGCTGATGTCGGCAGGCGACTTGGTGACGATGACAATCTGTGCGCGGCGCTTCCCTGAAGCCGATTCGCGCAGGCGTCCCGCAGGCAGAACGGCGTCGTCGGAGAAGAGGCGGTGATAGTCGGTCAGCAGGATGTAGAGCCCCGCCTTGATGTAGCGATGCTGATAGGCGTCGTCGAGCAGGATGACCTCGGGGCTGGGCGAGAGGTTGAGCAGTTGCTCCACTCCGTGACAGCGGTCGGCATCGACAGCCATGCGTATCCCGGGGAACTTGCTCTTCATCTGGTAGGGCTCGTCGCCTATGAGTCGTGCGTCGCTCTTCTCGTCGGCCAGCAGGTATCCCTTGCTCTTCCGCTTGTAACCGCGGCTCAGCACAGCCACCCGGAACTCATCCTTCAGCAGTCGGATGAGATATTCGGTGTGGGGAGTCTTTCCCGTTCCGCCCACCGAGAGGTTGCCGACACATATTATAGGAACGTCGAAGCTCCTCGACCGCAGCACGCCGCAGTCGAAGAGCTTGTTCCTTAGAGTTGCCACACCGCTGTAGATCCACGTCAGCGGGTAGAGCGCCCAGATTATCTTGTTTCTCTTTCCGTTACTCATTGAGAGATGTTAGTTCAAATTGATTTCCAGCGGGATGCGCGCCTGTATTCTGGACATACGGTCAATCTTGCGCATAGTGTTGAAGTCGCTGTAGTAGCTGCCCAGCTTGCTCTTGAGCATTCTTGACTCGATGTATGCCGGGAGCGACTTGTCGAGCAGAGTTGAGAACATTGACTTAGGCTCCGGATACTCCTGAGTGGTGTACTTCTCCACTCCGGCCTTCTTTGAAGCAATCTCGAGCGCCTTGTCCAGACCGCCAATCTCGTCGACGAGTCCAATCTCCTTAGCCATCGTTCCGCTCCACACTCTTCCCTGAGCAATCTTCTCGATATCCTCCTTCTTCATTCCGCGGCCATCGGCGCAGCGTGTTACGAAGAGGTCATATCCGCGCTCGATGTATGACTGGAGCATAGCCTTCTCGCCATCCTTCATCGGACGAGTGATCACGCCTACGTCAGAGTATTCGTTGGTCTTGGCAACGTCGAATGTCACTCCGACCTTGTCGGCGAGACCCTTGGCGTTGGGGAACATTCCGAAGATGCCGATTGAGCCGGTGAGCGTTGTAGGCTCTGCCACGATGCTGTCGGCAACGCAAGAGATGTAGTAGCCGCCTGAAGCTGCATAGTCGCCCATAGAGACGATTACCGGCTTCTCTGCCTTAAGCTCTGAAACGGCCTTCCAGATCTGCTCTGAAGCGAAAGCGCTACCGCCCGGAGAGTTCACTCGGAGCACCACTGCCTTCACGTCCTTGTCCTCCTTCAGCTTGCGCAGGTCTCTGATCACCTTGTTGCCGACGATAGACTCATCGCCGTTGATGTCGTTGCCCGCAGCGTCGACAATCTCGCCTACGGCATAGTAGACAGCGATGATGTTGCCGCTCATGTCCTTCGGAGTGTCGCGCTTCACGTTGATCATATCGTCGAGGCTGAGCATTGGGATGTCGTCATCCTTATCTACGCTCATCATCCCTTTCAGGTAGTCGCGCATATCATTCTGATACATCAGAGTGTCGACAAGTCCCTTGGCAACCACCTCCTCGGCAGGTGCGAAGGTCAATACTCTGTCGGCGTATGCATTGAGCGAGTCGCTCGAAATCTTTCTTGAAGCAGAGATGTTTGAGAGCATCTTATCCCAGATTGAGCCAAGCAGTGCAGTCATCTGCTCCTTGTTGGCGTCGCTCATCTGTGTGCATGTATATGGCTCTACAGCCGATTTGTAGGTTCCCACCTTGAACACCTGCATCTCCACGCCGAGCTTGTCCAGCAGGTCCTTGTAGAACATCGGTACGGATGCCAGTCCGCGCCAGTCCACTGCGCCGTGAGGGTTGAGCACCACCTTGTCGGCCACGCTGCTCAGGTAGTAGAGCCCCTGAGAGTAGTTGTCAGCGTAGGTCACGATAAACTTGCCCGAGCTCTTGAAGTCGTCGAGTGCGGCACGTATTGCCTCGATTGATGCAAACGACGTGCTGAGCGAGTTTGCCTTTATATAGATACCCTTAATCTTGTCGTTCTCCTTTGCCTTCTTGATTGAAGCCAGGATGTCGTTAAGACCGTAGACATTGCCGTTGTCGCCTGTGAATCCCATGATTGTGGAGTAGATGTTCTCGTCGTTGCGTTCGCTGAGCGATCCGTTGAGGTCGAGCACCATGAGGGAGTTATCCTTCACTGTCGTTTCAGAGCTGCCGGCGGCCATGCCTGCCAGTGTCACCATGCCCATGAAGAAGAGCAGTACTCCTGTGACCAGCAGACCGCATATTGTGGCAAGGGTGAATTTTAAAAAGTCTTTCATCTTTAGAATAATTGTGTTGATTTATTGTTTTAATATTCGCAAAGGTATACAAATGTTATCTATTTACAATAAATTTGCGAACTAAATGAGTCTTAAACAAGTAATGATTAGAAATTAAAAACGAAATAGTTATGAAGTATATAGGAGCACATGTCAGTTCGACGGGCGGTGTGGAGAACGCACCGGTCAACGCAGCGCAGATTGGAGCCAACGCTTTCGCCCTCTTTACGCGCAACCAGCGCCAGTGGGTCAGCAAGCCCTTGACAGCCGAGAGCATCGCCTCGTTTAAGCGTGCCTGCGAGGAGTATGGCTTTAAGCCAGAGCACATTCTGCCGCACGACAGCTACCTGATCAATCTCGGTCATCCCGAGGAGGAGGGGCTGGCTAAGAGTCGCGCCGCCTTTCTCGACGAGATGCAGCGCTGCGAGCAGCTGGGCCTGAAACTGCTCAACTTCCATCCCGGAACTACGCTTGGCAAGGTCAGCGTGGAGCAGTGTCTCGACACGATTGCCGAGAGCATCAACATCACACTCTCGAAGACCAGTGGCGTGACAGCTGTCATCGAGAACACAGCCGGTCAGGGAAGCAATGTGGGCAATGAGTTGTGGCATCTGAAGTATATCATCGACCGCGTTGAGGACAAGAGTAGAGTGGGAGTCTGCATCGACACCTGCCACTTCTATTCCGCAGGTTACGACATCGTGGGTGAGTATGACAAGACCTTCGCCGAGTTCGACGAGGTAGTCGGCTTCCAGTATCTTCGTGCCATGCACATCAACGACTCCAAGAAGGCCTTGGCAAGCCGTGTGGACCGTCACGACAGCATAGGCAAGGGCACCATCGGTCCCGCCTTCTTCACTCGCTTGATGCAGGATCCCCGCTTCGACGATATGCCCCTCATCCTTGAGACAATCGATGAGTCGCTCTGGCCGGAGGAGATAGCGTGGTTGAGGGAGCAGGC
>CAZKNB010000043.1:0-10289 GCA_964554075.1 uncultured Bacteroides sp. | reverse complement strand
ATTGTCATTGTTAGCTCTGTTCAGGATTCCGTAAAACAATTTATTGACCTTTAGTCTCTATACCTATTATTATAAGTATTGACGGTTCTAATTATTTTTCTTGTACTACTTGTATTGTTTATCAATTATTCAAAGAACTCTTCTTTTCAAAAATTGGCTCCGAAATTTCTTTCGGAAAGCGGTTGCAAAGGTAAGAACTTTTCTTTATATCTTCCAAATTTTTTCGGAAGTTTTTTTCGAAAGTTTCTTTCGCTTGCTTCAACTTGTCAATCTTTTTGACTTAGCTTCTCTTGCTAAGCGGATGCAAAGGTAGAGCTTTTTCCGTTCACCGCAAGTGTTTCACCGGATTATTTTCCGTGTTTTTGCAATCTTTTTCTTAACGTGTTAAATGTTAAATGGTTATGAATGGAAGTTTTTTTGCCGGTTTTTCGGGGGTGCTTCTCCCCTACACCATATTATATACACGTGCGCGCGATGGGCTGTCATCGCGACCAACAGGATTTTTATTCCATTGGTCGCGATGCCTCGTCGTGACCAACAGAATTTTTACTGCGCCCAATGGAATTTTTGTTGCGACCAATGGAATTTCTGGTGGGAGGCTTACGGTTGTTGCTTAGTTATGCTTAGCCATGCGGCGTGATGTTCATTTCTCTTTTGCACGAACAAAAGAGAAACAGAACCAAAGAGAAAATTCGCCGGCGACGCTGCAGAGGCTAAAAATTCAAAAATGTGTACTAAAACGCATAACGCCTTCGCTTCGCTCAGTTGAACGGGATGCGTTTCTTAACGTGCACATTTTTAAATTTTTCATACGCCTCTTCCGCTGAATGCCGGACCGTCGTCACCTTGCGGGTTTAGCCTGCGTCGTGTGTATGTGGACAACATCGCTTCGCTCGTTGGGGCGTGCTTCGCCCCATACAAATGCTTTTGTTTACCGGAAATCACCCAAAATGTTTCATTTTCCGTGTAACATTCATGTTATCAGCATAGTTACATATGAAGGATAATGTTTCATACATATTCTTCAACTCGCTGAATTACAGCATGATACATATGAAGGATAATGTTTCATATTATCATTCATACACAAAACAATGATTGTCAATGCGTTACATATGAAGGATAACATGAATGAAGGATGAATCATTCATATATATCACGCTGTGTATCAATATGTTTCGAACGAAATGAAACATATTTCGATATTTGAATAAAATCAACCTATTTCAGGGCAAAGACGTGGGGTGACATCCCCACAAATCCTTCGAATCCCCACAAATCTATGATTTCCATTCTGCCGGAATGTAGGGATGAACTATGTATAGCGTCCGGTCCAATCCCGAATGGAATATATGCCCAATCCGAAAACTTTCATGCTTTTGTATATATTATTCCATGGTTCAGAATTTTTGCGTTGTACCATGCGACACCCCCATCGCATGGTACAGAATTTTTCTGTTGTACACGGGATGAAACACAGCCTATGTTGTCCACATACACACGCCGCAAAGTGACGACGGTCCGGCATTTAGCGGAAGAGGCGTATGAAAAATTTAAAAATATGCACGTTAAGAAACGCATCCCGTTCAACTGAGCGAAGCGAAGGCGTTATGCGTTTTAGTACATATTTTTAGATTTTTAGCCTCTGCAGCGTCGCCGGCGAACTTTCTCTTGCCAGGCGTTCTCTTTCCTTCGTGGGAAAGAGAATGCCGAATCACGCCGCATGGCAAAAAAAATATTTTTCGATTATAAGTTTAATATATCTATATTTTCTATAAATTTGCCGATTACAAGACGAATTATAAAACGTCTTAGATAAAAGTAATACATTATTAAAAAAAAGGAGGAACCTGGGACTATTACGAAAAAGCATGATACAAACCGAAAACAACTTAAACCAAAAACATATTTTTAATCACAATTTATTTAACAACCTATGAGGAAAGATTCTTTATTTGCCTCTCTACAGACCACAATGACAAAGGTGGGAAGAGGAGCATTAGGAACATTGGCGGTTACAGCATTGATCCTTGCATCATGCGACCGCGGTGCCGACTGCGACGAGGTTTTCCAGAGTAGCGTGACAAATGCTCAGTTGGAGTCACCGACCCCAACCTTCAAGACCATCACCAACAGCGATGGCTCAGAGAGCGTTCAGGTTACTTGGGACTTGGTGAAAGGCGCAGGAGGTTATGAATGTCAAGTAAACATCGTCGACGACCCGACAAACCCGGAGACCATCTATTCCGGCACGGTGGACGCCCCGAACTTCACTTTCGACAGAGCAGAGGATACTAAGTATGAGGTATCTATCCGCACACTCGGCAACGAGAAACTAAACAACAAAGAGGCACAGACAGCCACTGTCACCAGCTACAGCTCATTCGTAGCAGGTCAGACAGTTCCTGTAGGCAGTGAGCTTAGCACATACATCGCTGCCAACATCATCGACCAGCAGGACGAGCAGGCATTCGAGCTTGAGGGCGGTCAGACCTACGAGCTCAACGGCGAGGTTGACTTCGGACGCCACCCGGTAACACTCCGCGGCGACAAGAACAACCCTGCCATCATCAAATATGGTGCAGCAGGTATCATCCGTTCTGCAGCAGGATTGAAGATCAAGTACCTCAACTTCGACTGTACAGATCAGGAGGCTATCACCTACGGTTCATCAAAGGGCTACTTCCCTATCAGCTGTTCAGAGGTGAAATATTCTGAGCTTGAGGGACCCAACTACGGTTGCAAGGACCAGGGCTACTACTACGACGGCTCAATCATCATCCAGAGCTGTATGTTCAAGAACCTTAGAGACGGTTTGTTCCACTCAGGCACACTGGCATGGATGGTTACAGACCTCCGCGTGACAGACTGTATCGTTCAGCTTAACAACACAGGAGCCAACTCCAACGGTGCTATCTTCAACACCTATGGTTCATGGGGCTACAAGGAGACTTCAGGAGTTTGGTACACCTGCTTCCAGAGCGTAACAGTTAAGAACTCTACATTCTATAATATAGCAAGCAACAACGGCAAGAACCGTATGTTCCGTTGCAACAACAACACTCCGAGCCGTACATTCCCGACAGACAACACAAGCTACACAATGGAGAACTGTACAATGATCCGTACATTCGACAACAAGGAGTTCGCCAACAACACTCCTAACCGCGCAGCTTGTACTATCAACTTCAACAACAACATCTGCTACGATGTATTCCGCTTGCAGAAGTTCATCCAGGGCAACTGTACGAACAATGTCGACAAGACGACAAACACAATCTGGGGTGTGAAGAACTCAGTGGACAGTACAGATAAGAGCAAATGGGCAACAGAGGAGGATCCGGGCTTCGTAAGCCTCGACGACGCTACCAAGGAGCTCGACTTCACTCAGCCTAACGGCGGTGTGAACTTCAAGGCTACAGGTGCTATCTCTGCAACAATCGGCGACCCACGTTGGAGATAATATCAGAATATGAAACATATATATTAATATAAGACATGAAACAACATAACATATTAAAGGTATGTCTGGGTATGATCTTCGCGTTGCTGATGTGTACGCCGGCTTTTGCACAGACAACATATACCGCTACGGTTGTTGACGAGGCGGACGAACCCGTCATCGGTGCATCCGTTAAAGTGGTTGGCACAACCACCGGTACAGTTACCGACTTCGACGGTAAGTTCACACTCACTGTCCCCAAGGGAAAGAGTGTTGAGATTTCATTCATTGGCTATGTGACACAACACATCACCGACTTCGCGAAGAACAAGAAGGTCACTCTCCTCGAGGACACTCAGCGCATGGAGGAGGTCGTAGTCGTTGGTTACGCAAGCCAGAAGAAGGCACACTTGACAGGATCTGTAGCAACAGTTCCTATGAACGACATCCAGGACCTCTCAACAGGCGGACTCGGTTCTGCATTGAGCGGTATGGTCAACGGACTTAGCATCAGCGGCGGTGAGAGCCGTCCGGGTGAGAACGCAACCATCTACATCCGTGACACCAAGTCACTCGGCGATGTAGGCGTGACAGCTCAGGAGCCTCTCTACGTCATCGACGGTATCATCTACCCGAACGACGTGAAGGTGGGCAACACAACTCAGAACCTCGGTTCAGAGATGTTCAACAACCTCGATCCATCAACCGTGGAGAGCATCTCAGTGTTGAAGGATGCATCGGCAGCCGTTTACGGTGCGCGTGCAGCCAACGGTGTCATCATCGTAACAACAAAGAAGGGTAAGCTCGGCGCTCCGTCAATCTCATATAGCGGCACATTCGGTGTGGCTGACGAGGTAGGACGTTCAAGCATGCTCAGCGCATACGACTACGGACGTATGTACAACGCCATCAAGGCAGCCGACCCATACAACACATCACTCAACAAGACAACTGACCTCTTCCAGGCAGATGAGCTTGCAGCGATGAAGAATCTGAACTACGACCTGCTCGACAAGTACTGGAGCTCAGCCTTCACAATGAAGCACTCCATCAACGCCAGCGGCGCTACAGAGCGCGCGAACTACTTCGCAAGCGTTTCATACTATGACCAGGACGGTAACCTCGGCAAGCTCGACTACAACCGTTGGAACTACCGTGCAGGTGTCGACCTGAAGATCAACAAGCACTTGAAGGCTAACTTGACAGTGTCTGGTGACTACGGCACAAAGAACAAGCCGCTCGTTAAGATTGGCGGTTCAAGCGACGAGAAGGACTACAACCTCCTTCTGACTCACCCGGGCTACATTCCTGAGACAGTCGGCGGATATGCCATCGCATCTTACGGACCTACCAACAAGAATGCCAGCAAGGACCAGTACTACAGCTTCGACTTGATGCAGAACAACGGTGATTATAGCAAGACTATGACATCGAACACTACCATCAATGCCGGCATCACCTACGACTTCGACTGGATTAAGCCGTTGAAGGGCTTGAGCGTTCGTTTCAACTACGCTAAGACCATCAACACCACTAAGAATAATGAGTACGCTACCGACTTCACTATCTACACAATGACTCAGCGCTACGGTAGCGGAATGCACCTCTACACACCTGTAACAGGCAACGAGGGCGACTACTACACCTCAGAGGACAACTTCATCAGCAACAGCCTCTCAAACGGTGACTACTCATACCTGTCACGTAACATGACACGTACAGACAACTACCAGATGAACTTCACAGCAGCCTACGACCGCGACTTCGGACGCCACCATGTAGGAGCTTTGTTCTCAATAGAGAAGTCTGAGACAGAGAGTGAGTACACATACTCACGCCGTACAGATCCGTACCCATTCACCACAGGTCAGTGGAACTCAGCATCCGGTGAGCCTACAAGCGGCGACGCACAGTTCACCCGCAGTGAGTCCGGTACACTCTCATATGTAGGTCGTGTGAACTACGCATATGCAAGCAAGTACCTCTTAGAGTTCCTGATTCGTTCGGATGCGTCAACAAAGTTCGCGCCTAAGAACTACTGGGGAACATTCCCATCATTCTCTGCAGGTTGGGTAGCCAGCGAGGAGGAGTGGTTCCAGAAGGCAGTGCCTTGGATCAACTACTTGAAGATCCGTGCATCATTCGGTATCACAGGTCGTGACAACACAGCCGCATGGCAGTGGATGCGTATCTACTCTCAGGATAGCTACCGTGGTCCTATCTTCGGTGAGACAACAACAGAGAGCAGCCTCCCACGTATCGGCTTCAACAAGAACAACTCAGCAGTCAACGCCGACGTACACTGGGATAAGTCATACAAGGGTAACATCGGACTCGACTTCAACGTACTCAACAACCGTTTGGCAGTAACCTTCGAGGCATACCGCACATGGAACCGCGAGATGTTGATGAACATCTCTCAGGAGGTGCCTTCAACAGTCGGAACTCAGAGTGCCGCAGTCAACCTCGGTGAGGTGGACAGCTGGGGATATGAGCTCAGCCTCAACTGGAAGGACAAGATTGGTAAGAACTTCAAATACCATATCGGTGTGAACGCAGGCTACAGCGACAACAAGGTTAAGTTGATGGACTGGAACACAAGCGACACCAAATATATGGCTATCCAGAAGAACGGACGTTCAGACGTAGGTGTCTGGGGTATGCAGTGCTTGGGTATGTTCACATCATTCCAGGAGATCAACGAGTACTTCGATACATACTTGAAGAACGACAACGGAACATACGGAACATACATGGGATTGACTAAGGACGATGTACGTCCGGGTATGTTGATCTATAAGGATGTACGTGGCGCACTGCAGGACGACGGTACATATGCAGGTCCAAACAAGAGCGTAAGCTTCGACGAGGACTGTGTACAGTTGTCAAAGCGTTCAAGCAACCCATTCGGATTTACATCTAACTTCGGCTTCGACTACAAGAAGCTCTCTGTATCAGCTCAGGTTAATGTAAGCTGGGGCGCATACAACTTCGTTCCGACTTCAGCACTGAAGTTCAGCAACAGCATCGAGTACACCAACATGCCTTCATTCTGGAATCCGGACAACATGTTCGTTTACGAGGATATCTACGACGGTTCAGGCAACCTCATCATGGCGCAGAACCGCAACGCAAGCCTTCCTAACCTCGCTTATGCAAGCGTCAACAGCGTGACATCTTCATTCTGGAGAATCAACGGCACAACAGCCCGTCTCTCTCGTTTGACAATCGCATACTCACTGCCTAACAACTGGCTCAAGCCGATAGGTATCCAGAGCGCACGTATCAACGTGACAGGTCAGAACTTGTGGAGCATAGTGAACCACTATCCCGACAAGTTCCTCGACCCGATGAACACTTACGGAAAGTATCCTACTTTGAGAAAGTTCACTTTCGGTATCAACCTCTCTTTCTAAACTCAAGGGATGTTCAACTAATATAAAATGTAAAGTAACAATGAAACATTATAAATATAATCTATTCAGCATCGGACTGGCAACGACAGCAATGTTGTTTGCATCTTGTAGCGATCAGTTCCTTGAGGATAAGAAGAACTACGACAACGTGACGCCCGATGTCTACAACTACTACGAGGGTGCGAACCTGCGACTTGCCGACGCATATAGCTTCGTGTTGCCATCAAGCAACTCTTCGGCTAACTACCGCTACCCGTGTACCGGTCTGAACGACGACCAGTCTAAGTCAACCGAGGAGTACTATGGCTTCGGCGTATTCGTTGACCCGCAGAACATCATGAAGGCTGAGACAGGTAACAGCTACCTCCCCGACTACTTCATGGGTGATAAGACAAACATCCAGGCTTCTGTCTACGGATATATCCGCAACATCAACGATGTAATCATCGGCATCGAGGAGTCATCTCTCGACCAGACATACAAGGACCAGTTCCTTGGTCAGGCTTACTTCCTGCGTGCATGGCGCTACTACCAGTTGGTTAAGTGGTATGGCGGTGTGCCCATCGTGACCTCTCTGCTCGACCCGACAGAGGATGCTTACACTCCGCGTTCAACTACAAAGGAGACCATCGAGTTCATCCTCAGCGACCTGAAGAAGTCTGCAGAGCTGCTCGAGCCATACACAGCAAGCGGTGGCTGGCAGTCATCAAGCGACTGGGGTCGTGTGACTACAGGTACTGCATTAGCACTGAAGGGACGTGTCCTCCTGCTTTGGGCAAGCCCAATCTTCAACCGTGCTAACGACCAGGAGCGCTGGACTAACGCCTACAACGAGATGAAGGCCGACCTGCCTAAGATTCAGGCTTGCGGCTACGGTCTCTACAATGCAGGCAACGACGTGAACGGTTCTGCTTTCGCTCAGATCTTTACTACAGTGAAGAGCCCGGAGAACGTATTCGTAACAATCAAGAGTTCCAACGACCCCGAGGGTAACGGTTACTACAACCCCTGGGAGGAGACAATCCGTCCGCGCAACACTAATGGTAAGGGTAGCTTGATTCCGTCTGAGATGATCATCAGCCAGTTCCCGATGAAGGATGGTAAGCGTCCGGCCAACTCAACTACCTACACCAAGCTCGCAGCTTCCGACTACAACTACGAGAAGGAGTATCCCTTCATGAACCGCGACCCGCGTTTCTATCGTACATTCGTATTCCCGGGTATGCGTTGGGCTTACCAGGGCGATCCTACTAAGTCAAACTCTGACAACCCATCATACGACTCAGGTAAGAACTATGAGCTCTGGAGCTACGTATGGTATACAGATGCAAGCGATGCAGGCGATGTCGACAAGAGTACTTGCTACGGTGCCGACAACTTGCTGAGCGCAGGTAACAAGAGTGTATATGTCCGCAAACGTTCAGACGATGCCGACGTCAACACTCCGCTCTACACCTACAACGAGGGTGCATCCGACAACAAGAACTTCCGTCTGTCAGGTGCTCCATACATCGAGCTTCGCTACGCAGAGGTTCTTCTGAACTATGCAGAGGCAGCTTGTATGGCAGGTCAGATGGGTGAGGCAGTTGAGCAGATCAAGGCTGTTCGTCAGCGTGTAGGCTATACAGGCGACTGCGGTCTCGACGCTAACCTTAGCGGTGATCAGGCTGCATGTATGTCGGCTATCCTCTACGAGCGTCAGATTGAGTTCGCTTACGAGGGCAAGCGTTTCGACGATATGCGTCGTTGGATGTTGTTCGACGGTGGCTCACAGACTGTATCCGGTGCTCCATCAACATGGAAGCTTACAGGTTGGGGTGGCAACACTTGTACTTGGCTCGGCGTAACTCCGCTGAACGGTCAGCGTCGTGAGGGTATCGAGTATCGCACAGCTGACAAGTACGGTGCCGGTAAGACTACTAAGGATTCCGATCCGTTGGTTGTAGCCGGAGTTGAGCGTTGTGCAGCTGTCGACTTCAGAAAGGCTCTCTACAACATCACTGTTACAGGTGAGGGCACTGAGGACGAGACTACAGAGGACAACGGTCAGTTGGCTACTCTGAAGAACTGGTACAAGGCTAACTTGGTCTACAAGCAGAAGAAGGGTGATGGTCGTCTGAGCAACAACGACGTGAAGACCGACCTCTACATCCAGTTCCGTCCGGAGTACTACTTCCTTGGTTTCACTCAGGGCGTGATGACTGCCAACAAGCAGCTTGGTCAGACAATCGGTTGGGATAATCCTGCCACTGGTGGCACAGGTGATTTCGATCCATTGGCAGAGTGATGATATCACACACTCCTACAAATATTCTTTGGAATAAATAGTTCAATACCCGCCGCGGGGTCTGCGTGATGCAGGTCCCGCGGTTTTCGTATATAAAAAATTCAGCCCGGCAAGTGGTGTGTGCCACCTACCGGGCTGAATTTCGTTTATTTTATCCAACAGAGACTATTGGTTTGCCAAAATACGACGCCAACATCGACAACGTGGAAATCGTGAAATTATGCTGTCCACTTAGCCACTTCGTTATCTCACTGGGGCGTCGTCCAAGTGCATCAGCCAATTGTTTCTTTGTCAATCCACGTTCACGCATAAGTTCATCTATCCTATCTGATATTTCAAAGGAGAGAGCAACCTCCTTCTCTATTTCATCCGGAATAGGACCAATCATTTCATCTAATGTTTTTGCACAACGTTTCATAAATTAAATATTTCATCAGTTTCTATCGTCGTCTCAGATATATTAACCGTACCATTTGCAACACCTTGTCGAAGCAATCTCTCAAACTTTTGTAAAGTCATTACATATCCTTTCAACGTTTCATCATCCTCATAAGTTCTCGTACTCTTTACTCCTCCATTTCCAAGAATAAGAATTTTGTCGGAAAGACGTAAGCAATAAAGTCTTAGTTTGGACGATCTCACAGGTAGTGCTACTACAGAATCGCTCATTTTTCCTTCATTACGAAAGTATCTCTCAAACGCACCTTTTTGTGCAATACGCTTTATAAAAGCGGCTATTTTTGAGTAATCCTCACTATATTCTGCATCATTAATGAATTTCGAGATAAATTTTTCAAATTCAGATTCTGCATCTCTCAAGAATTGCAGAGTATATATAGTGCAGTTCTCACCGTCATTAATCAGATATAATTCTACTTCACTCATAGTTTCAAGGTTATGTGTTACTCCGCAAATATATATCTAATTATTTCACTTTCAAATGAAATTTCGAATATTTTATTAGAAAAGATATGGTTCATCCGTTAAATGGATTAATAAATCAAAATAAGGATGTCTGAAAGACATCGATTTTTAATAGCCGGGTACATACGCCGTAGGCGGATGTGTCCGGTAAACGTCATCCTCCTTCTCTCTGATGTCTGAGGAACGAAGACATCGATTAATATGCCCACACAGCTTTGTG
>CAZKNB010000042.1:0-10326 GCA_964554075.1 uncultured Bacteroides sp. | reverse complement strand
ACGTCGATGACGATGCGCATACCCTCGCGGTCGGACTCATCGTTGGCATTCGAGATGCCCTCGATCTTCTTCTCGCTGGCGAGGTCGGCAATGTTCTTGATGAGCTCAGCCTTGTTGACGTTGTATGGAATCTCGGTGATGACAATCTTGTCGTGGGTAGAGCCGGACTCAATCTCGGCCTTCGCACGCATGATTACCCTGCCGCGGCCTGTGAGGTAAGCCTCGCGCACGCCGCTCATTCCGTAGATGTAGGCTCCTGTAGGGAAGTCCGGAGCCTTGACGTACTTCATCAGCTCCTCAATCTCAACCTCTGGGTTGTCGATGTATGCCACGCAGGCGTCGATTACCTCAGAGAGGTTGTGGGTAGGCATGTTGGTTGCCATTCCGACTGCGATACCTGATGCACCGTTGACCAGGAGGTTCGGGATGCGTGTAGGCATCACTGTAGGCTCCTGAAGGGTGTTATCGAAGTTCGGAGTGAAGTCGACTGTCTCCTTGTAGAGGTCGTCCATCATTGCCTCGCCGAGCTTGTTGAGTCGTGCCTCGGTGTAACGCATTGCTGCGGGGCTATCGCCGTCCACCGAACCGAAGTTACCCTGCCCTGCTACCAGCGGATAGCGCATTGCCCAATCCTGAGCCATACGAACCATGGCGTAGTAGACTGATGAGTCGCCGTGTGGGTGGTACTTACCGAGAACCTCACCGACGATTCTGGCTGACTTCTTATATGGTTTGTCGGATGTATTGCCCAGCTCCATCATTCCGTAGAGGATACGACGGTGGACAGGCTTGAATCCATCTCTCACATCAGGAAGGGCACGGGCTACGATGACTGACATTGAGTAGTCAATGTAGGACGATTTCATCTCTTCCTCGATGTTTATCTTTATAATTCTGTCTTGTTCAAGCATTTATACTTAATGTTTAATGAAAATACCCATTGTTTGTAAAAACCTCGCTAAATTAATGCTTTTTTGCGATATATAAAAAGTTTATCTCTAAATATTTGACTACTTGATTACAATAAAAAAAGAGACAAGAATTGATATGCACGTCGGTGCAGCATCATTTTCTTGTCTCTGAAATCAATTTATCTATATATGTAGAATTAGTATGCTCGTGCAAAGATTACTCGGCAAGCCGACGGCTTACCTGTCACCATACACTTGCCCGGCTCCTTGTCGCCCGGGAGAAGCTCTGCGAACGGGATACAACGGATTGTCGCCTTTGTCTCCTCCTTGATTTTCTCCTCTGTCTCGGTTGTGCCGTCCCAGTGTGCCATGATGAAGCCACCCTTCTCAATCTCCTCCTTGAACTCGTCGTATGTCTCGACAGAGCGGATGCGTGAGTTGCGGTAGTTGAGTGCCTTGTTGTAGATGTTCTTCTGAATGTCCTTAAGAAGCTTCTCTACGTACTCCTCGATGCCCTCGCAAGAGACTGTCTCCTTCTCGAGTGTATCGCGGCGCATGACCTCCATAGTGCCATTCTCGAGGTCGCGTCCACCCATCACGAGGCGAACGGGAACACCCTTGAGCTCGTAGTCGGCGAACTTGAAGCCCGGACGCTTGTTGTCGGCGTTGTCGTACTTCACTGAGATGCCCATTGACTTCAGCTTGTTAACAATTCCCTCTACCTTAGCGTCGATTTGCTTAAGCTGCTCGTCGTTCTTGTAGATTGGGACGATGACCACCTGGATTGGCGCAAGCACCGGAGGCAGAACGAGTCCGTTGTCGTCGGAGTGGGTCATGATGAGCGCACCCATAAGGCGTGTTGACACTCCCCAAGAGGTTGCCCAAACGTACTCGAGCTGGTTGTCCTTGTTGACGAACTGCACGTCGAATGCCTTTGCGAAGTTCTGTCCGAGGAAGTGTGAAGTTCCGCTCTGGAGCGCTTTACCGTCCTGCATCATTGCCTCGATGGTGTATGTGTCGAGTGCTCCTGCGAAACGCTCGTTGGCTGACTTGACACCCTTGATGACAGGCACTGCCATGTGGGTCTCGGCGAAGTCGGCGTAAACCTCGAGCATACGCTGTGCCTCTGCCTCAGCCTCTTCGCGGGTTGCGTGGGCTGTGTGGCCCTCCTGCCAGAGGAACTCGGCTGTGCGGAGGAAGAGACGTGTACGCATCTCCCAACGCATCACGTTTGCCCACTGGTTGCAGAGGATAGGCAGGTCGCGGTATGAGTTGATCCAGTTTCTATATGTGTTCCAGATGATTGTCTCTGATGTAGGACGGATGATGAGTTCCTCCTCGAGCTTAGCGTCCGGGTCAACGACCACGCCCTTTCCGTCGGGAGAGTTCTTCAGGCGGTGGTGGGTAACGACAGCACACTCTTTGGCAAAGCCCTCCACGTGTTCAGCCTCTTTGCTGAGGAATGACTTCGGAATGAGCAACGGGAAGTATGCGTTGACGTGGCCTGTGGCCTTAAACATATCGTCGAGCTGACGCTGCATCTTCTCCCAGATGGCGTATCCGTAGGGCTTGATGACCATACATCCACGCACTGCCGACTGCTCAGCGAGGTCGGCTTTAACTACCAAGTCGTTGTACCACTGAGAATAGTTCTCGCTACGCTTGGTGAGGTCTTTTAGTTCTTTTGCCATTATAGTAAGTATTTTTATAGTTTCCTAATTGCGATTATAGTGCGCAAAAATAGCAAGAATCGTTGAATAATGCAAAGAAAAAAGCCGAACATCAGCTACGATGTCCGGCTTCTATTATCCGATTTGTCTATTAGCACTTTATGTTCAGCTCGTTCAGCACACGGCGAATGGCCTCGAAGGTGGTGATTCGGGTGGGCACAAGCGGCAGACGGAGCTTATTCTCAATCATGCCCATGGCGTTCAGCATTGACTTGACGCCTGCGGGGTTTCCGTCGACGAAGAGCAGGTTGAAGAGCTCTGTGAACTTGTGGTGGATTGTCAGCGCGTTGGCGTAGTCGCCCTGGAGAGCCAGACGTGTCATGCGGCTGAACTCACGCGGGAAGGCATTGCCGATAACCGAGATGACACCTACTGCGCCGAGTGTGATCAGCGGGAAGGTGATGCCGTCGTCGCCGGAGATGACGTCGAAGTTGGCGGGCTTGTTCTTGATGATGTCGTCCATCTGAGTGATGTTGCCCGATGCCTCCTTGATGGCGATGACGTTCTTGCAGTCGCGTGCCACGCGGAGTGTGGTCTCGGCTGTCATGTTTACTCCTGTACGTCCGGGGACGTTGTAGAGCACGACGGGGAGCTCTGTGGCAGCAGCGATGGCTTTATAGTGCTGGTAGATGCCCTCCTGTGACGGCTTATTATAATATGGTACGGCTGAGAGAATGGCGTCGACTCCGGTGAAGTCGTCGTTCTTCAGAGTCTCAACGACGGCGCGCGTGTTGTTGCCGCTCACGCCGAGCAGGATGGGAACTCTGCCATTTACTCGCTCAATCACCATCTTTTTGATCTTTTTCTTCTCCTCGTCGGTCAGCGTAGGAGTTTCAGCAGTTGTGCCGAGTACGCACAGAAAGTCTGCGTTATTTTGGATAAGGTAGTCCACGAGGCGCATCAGCGCATCATAGTCTACGCTTTCGTCCTCTTTGAAAGGGGTAATCAGTGCAACCCCCATACCTCTCAATTTGGTTTGTATCATGGGTTCAATTATATGATAGTCCTTAATTAAAACACCGCAAAAGTAGTAATATTTTCGGTTTTAAGCTCAATAAAGTAGCTAAAATCAAGAAATCAATGCTAAAAAGTTACTCTCTGTCTCATTCTATCATCTTCAGGAAGTCATCCTCGCCGACTATGGCGACGCCGAGCTTCTGAGCCTTCTCGAGTTTCGCCGGACCCATATTCTCACCCGCCAGGATGAAGCTGGTCTTCGAAGATATGCTGCCGACGTTCTTTCCACCGTGGCGCTCTATGAGCTCTTTGTATTCGTCGCGTGAATGGTGGGCGAAGACTCCGGAGATGACGATTGACTTGCCTGCCAGCTTGTCGGTGCGTTCGCCCATCTCCTCTTCGTCGCGGCTCATCTTGAGGCCGTATGCCTTCAGGCGTGCCACGAGTTCGCGGTTCGAGGGGTTGGCAAAGTATGCCACGATGCTGTTGGCTATCTTCTCGCCAATCTCGTCGATGGCAATGAGTGTCTCGAACGATGCATTCTCCAGCTCATCTATATTATTAAATGTACGCGCGATGCGTTTTGCCACGGTCTCGCCTACGAAGCGTATGCCCAGGGCGAAGACTACTCGCTCGAAGGGCACGAGCTTGCTCTGCTCTATGGCCTTCACGATTCTGGCTGCCGACTTCTCCTTCTTTCCCTCGAGGTTCTCGATGGCGTCGGAGGTCAGGTCGTAGAGGTCTGCCACGTTGCTGATGAGTCCCTTCTGATAGAAGAGGTCGACCGTCTCGGGTCCCAGGCCGTCGATGTTCATTGCGCGGCGGCTGATGAAGTGCTCTATGCGTCCCTTGATCTGGGGCGGACAGGCGGTGTCGTTCGGGCAGTAGTGGGCTGCCTCGCCCTCATAGCGCACCAGCTTGCTGCCACACTCCGGGCAGTGGCTGATGAATCCCACGGGCTCGCCGACCATGAATCCGCGCGAGTCGAGGTCGACGCCGGTAATCTTCGGAATGATTTCGCCACCCTTCTCCACGTAGACCATGTCGCCGACGTGAAGGTCCAGACCTGCGATGATGTCGGCGTTGTGGAGCGACGCTCTCTTGACGATGGTGCCGGAGAGCTGCACAGGGTCGAGATTGGCTACAGGAGTGATGGCGCCGGTGCGTCCCACCTGGTAGGATACGCTGTTCAGGCGTGTCAGTGCACGCTCTGCCTGGAACTTATATGCTATGGCCCAGCGCGGCGACTTGGCGGTGAAGCCGAGGGTGCGCTGCTGGCGCAGGCTGTTCACCTTGAGCACGATGCCGTCCGAAGCCACGGGCAGGTTCTTGCGCTCCGTGTCCCAATACTTGATATAGTCGAACACCTCCTCGAGCGAATGGCATTTCTTCATCGCTTCGGAGATCTTGAAGCCCCATTTGGCTGTCTCGTGGATGTTCTCGTAGTGGCCGTCGCACGGCAGCTCCTCGCCGAGGAGATAGTAGAGGTAGGCATCCAGCTTGCGCGAAGCCACAACGGCAGAGTTCTGCGACTTGAGTGTGCCCGACGCTGCATTGCGCGGGTTGGCGAAGAGTGGCTCCTCGCGCGCCTCACGCTCGGCATTGAGCGCCTCGAACACGGTCCACGGCATCAGAATCTCGCCGCGGATCTCAAACGATTTGGGGTAGTTGCCGTGAAGCACGAGCGGAATGCTTCGGATAGTCTTCACGTTGTCGGTCACGTCGTCGCCCTTCTCGCCGTCGCCGCGGGTCACGGCCCTCACCAGTTTGCCATCCTCGTAGGTCAGCGAAATGGAGGTTCCGTCGTACTTTATCTCGCAGCAGATCTCGAAATCCTCGTTGAGCGACTTGCGCACGCGCTCGTAGAACTCGCGCACCTCAGCCTCCGAGTAGGTGTTTCCGAGCGAGAGCATCGGATATTTGTGGGCCACCTGCTTGAAGTTCTTGTTGAGGTCGCTGCCCACTCTCATCGTCGGCGAATTGTCGTCCTTAAACTCGGGGTTTGCCTCCTCAAGATCCTGAAGCTCACGCATCATGACGTCGAACTCCTTATCGGAAATCTCGGGCGCATTTAGTATGTAGTAGTTGTAGTTGTGGCGGTGAAGTTCACTTCTCAGCCAGTCTATTCTCTCTTTGACAGTCATATTATTTACATATTGTTTAGGCAAAAATAGAGTTTTATCCTTTAATTGTTCGTATTTTTGCGGAAAAATAAAAGAGTATGCGTATTGATATTATAACTGTACTGCCCGAGATGATAGAGGGCTTCTTCAATTGTTCCATTATGAAACGGGCTCAGAATAAGGGACTCGCAGAGATTCATATCCACAATTTGAGGGATTATACAGAGGATAAATACAGGAGGGTCGACGACTATCCTTTTGGCGGATTTGCCGGTATGGTGATGAAGATTGAGCCGATTGAGCGCTGCATCAACGCGCTGAAGGCTGAGCGCGACTACGACGAAGTGATCTTCACGACCCCCGACGGTGAGCAGTTCGACCAGAAGATGGCAAACACGCTCTCTCTCTCCGGCAACCTGATTATTCTTTGTGGCCATTTCAAGGGTATAGACTACCGCATCCGTGAACATTTCATCACGAAGGAGATAAGCATCGGCGACTACGTGCTGACTGGCGGCGAACTTGCTGCAGCTGTCATTGCCGATTCCATAGTGCGTATCATTCCGGGAGTTATATCCGACGAGCAGTCCGCTCTATCTGATTCGTTCCAGGACAACCTGCTCGCGGCTCCGGTTTACACGCGTCCGGCAGAGTACAACGGATGGAAGGTGCCGGATGTGCTCCTTTCCGGCCACGAAGCGAAGATCAAGGAGTGGGAACTTCAGCAGTCGCTGGAGCGTACACGCCGTTTGCGTCCCGATTTGCTTGGCGAATAACTGATAACAAAAAAGTCCACCTCCTGCGGGGTGGACTTTTTTTTGTTACGGACTGGGGGAAGCTTATACCTCCAGCGCACCGATAATCTCCTTTACGGATTTATATCCATGACGCTCCAGATAGTCGTTTATGCCTTCGGCTACCTTCACGGTTATTGCGGGGTCGATGAAATTCGCAGTGCCAATCTCTATCGCTGTAGCTCCTGCAAGCATGAACTCTACGGCGTCGCACCAATTCATGATGCCGCCAAGACCAACCACCGGGATATTTACAGCTTTTGCCACCTGCCACACCATTCGCAGTGCCACAGGCTTCACAGCCGCTCCGGACATACCGCCGGTCACTGTCGAGAGTTTCGGACGACGCTTTTCTGCGTCAATAGCCATTCCCAACATTGTGTTGATGAGCGATACACTGTCTGCACCACTGGCTTCGGCAGCGCGTGCAATCTCTGTAATGTCAGTTACGTTTGGCGACAGCTTCACGATGAGGGTCTTCTTGTATGCCTCACGAACGGCTTTCACCACCTCGCCGGCACCCTTTGCAGTCACGCCGAACGCCATGCCGCCCTGCTTCACGTTAGGGCAAGAGATATTCAGCTCGATAGCAGGAATCCTGTCAAGTTCATTCACAATCTCGGCAGTCTTCACGTAGTCCTCAATCGTTGAACCGGACACATTTACAATCATGTTGGTGTCGATGTCCTTTATGCGCGGATAGATATTCTTGACGAAATAGTCCACGCCCTTGTTCTGCAGACCTACCGCGTTGAGCATGCCTGACGGTGTCTCTGCCATGCGTGGATATGGATTTCCCTCACGGCGGTTGAGTGTTGTACCCTTAACGATGATACCGCCAATGCGGCTGAGGTCAACAAAATCGGCGAACTCCTCGCCGTAGCCGAATGTTCCTGATGCGGTCATCACAGGATTCTTCAACTGCAATGCGCCTATATTTACACTTAAATCTGCCATAATAGTTTCTTTATATTAAACACCGGACCATCTTTACATACACACAAATGTCCCTCGTCTGTGTTCTCCACGCAGCAGAGACAAGCGCCGACGCCACAAGCCATCGTGTTCTCGAGCGACACCTCGCAGTCGATGTTTTTAGCCTTGGCATACTTCGCCACAGCCATCATCATAGGCTTCGGACCGCAGGTGGAAATATGATCGAAACGAACAGTCTCGAGTATGGTGTGGTTTGTCACAAAACCCTTCTCGCCATGACTTCCGTCTTCGGTGGTCGTGTATACATCGCCATATTTTTTGAACTCATCGAGCTGCAGCAAATCCTTGTCGCTGCGTGCACCGAGCAGAAAGACGGGAGTCATTCCAAGCTCATGCAGCACCTTGCCGAAATAGAGCATTGGGGCGGTACCGACGCCACCGCCGACAAGCAGGATTTTCTCATCCTTGTTTTGTGGAATCGTAAAACCATTTCCTAATGGAAGAACGACATTCACTGTATCTCCGACATTAACTTTAGCCAGCTGTTTAGTTCCGTCTCCAACAAGCTGAACGAGGAACCAAACCTCATTTTTCTGCTTATCCACGAAGTTGATTGAAATAGGGCGGCGCAGGAATGTAGTGGGTGAACCATCTATCCTTATCTCGGCGAACTGTCCCGGCAACATCTCCGGCAGAGTCTCCGAAGAGGTCAGCTTAAGTAGAACGTAGTTGGCGTGTAGCCTGATGTTCTCCTTTACGTTTAGGTCTAAAATAGCTTTTCTCATCTTTATATTATAATATGGTAGTGCAAAGATAGGAGAAATGTCAACAAGCAGCCCTCTTTATGGAGCTATTTTTCTGGTTTGAATATCTCATAGGTGTTGTCGTCGAAGAAAATTCTTATTTCGGTAATCTTTCGCGCAGCCTTTTCCTTATAGATAACCTCTTGACGCACAATCTCTTTACCTGCATTTTGGCCCGTTTCTGATGCGATTTCCTTGCGATTTTTCTCATCTTCCGCCCAGGCGGGCAGATTTTCTTCGCTCTCGGGGCTGTTTGCAGTGTCGATCATGTCGCCCGTTCCAAGCAAGAGCCAGTCGAGGCTGATGTATGGGAAGCTCTCGTGCAACTTCATGATGAAGTCGGTGCTTGGATATTTGTTTCTGTCGCCAAGGGTGTGCGACATCGTTGCTGCCGCAACGCCGATACGCTCCGCAAATGTTCCTGCATTCATTTGCTCGTAGTCCATAAGCTGCTTAATCCTGTCTTTTATGTCCATTCCTGTAAGTTGCTAAATTGTTATTCTCGGAATTAATCCGCATTATTCGATTTTTAATCACTTCACAAAGGTAAACAATGAAAATCACAAAAGCAAATTCACAATCACAAATGTTATCTTTACGATTGTAAATTAGTTGAAGCGATGTTGCCGGCGCCTGGACGTTACATTTGTAAATCCCGTCTGATTTGTCTTAAAGTAATTGTTTGGCAAAACCGTATAACTATCATATATACATACACTTATACATTTGCAACTGTTGAACGCTCGGCGATATTTACAATATTCAGGATGATGTTTACAGCTTAGTTGAAGTAGTTGTTTATCAAGCGATAAAAAGATGCTGATTTTTGGTACGATAATGTTTACAAACATAAAGAATAGGGGTGTCCCTGCCCTGTTTTCATTCGTAAAATACCAAATGTAAAGCGGCTAAACAGGTGGACTACTCCCCTATTCTACTTTGTGAATTGATTCATTTACTTGAACCTTCACCATCGTAAAGTTGACGTAAATTTACGTTGTTGAACGACTGAAATTTTGTCAGCGTTAAATATTAACATAATATTCAGGATTGAAAATGCTCTCTAAGCCACTTTTTTCTCCTCTCCTGATAGATTGGTCATTTTTCGCGAGAAAATCGCTTAGAGGGCAAATATAGGCTTCACTGCTTAGCTGCTATTTGACGCCTTGAGTTGCCCTACTCCTCAAATTCGGATCAAATTGGGGCTTTGTGGAGGTTGCATAGAGACGTACAGAAGGAGAATTTGAGGCGATGGGCTGTTTGCGGGCAGAAAATTCGGCCTCTTCTCAGCCCCTATCGCGGACGTTCTCTGCCGTCGGTGATGTGGTTATCGAACGTAAAGAAAAGCCCCGCATACGGGCTTAAAAGAGGCCTGGCGGGGTACGCCTGTTTTTACAGAATTTGTTGTAGTTTTTGGGGGATTTTGGTGTGATGGTTACGCAAGCCTGCTGTCGGGATTTTTCGGCTTGCTGGTCGCGCTTTTGTTGATCAGTGGGATTGGTGTTGGCGGGACCATTCAGGGGTTGAGGTTGCGACTCGTGGCGAATCGCTTCAGGCTCTTCGCAGCCCGCACCGTGTTTGGTCCGGCGTTCCGCCTGGCGTTCGGTGCGTCGCCGCCACATTGCAAATGGTGTTTGCTGTGCGAGGAGTTGAATTCTGGCTGAGCTCTCCTCCATCGTTGGTGGATGCAGCAGCCTCGAGCGACTGCGATGGCTCTACGTTCAGCGAGATCTTTGTCGTGCCTGCGACTGTGGCAACGCCGTTCAGCTTTGTGCCGACACCAGCTTCTGGCAACAACTCTGCTGCATCTGCAAGAGCAGCACCGCTGTTCATCGCCATGCCATCATCTGCTTTAGCCAACAACTCCGAAGCTTTCCCGAAGGCATCGCCGTCGTTCAACATCGCATCGCCGCAAGCTTCAGTCGTCAGCCATAAAGCATCTCCGAAGACATTCTTAGCATTCATCGCCATGTAGTCATCAGCTCCAGCTGACAGCCATGAAGCAGTTCCATTAGAAGCATCATTCTTTGCGTTCACCACCTCTCCGGCTCCAGCCAGGCAGAGGTTCGCGT
>CAZKNB010000041.1:3611-10632 GCA_964554075.1 uncultured Bacteroides sp. | reverse complement strand
TCACCATTAGACAAACTCATTGCAAATCCATCCTGAGAAATCTCCAATTGGTCAGGCAGTGTCTGACTTTTTTCAGTGCTTTCGAAAAAGCCAGACACTGTTTGGCTTTTTGGGTAGTTGAAAAGGCCAAACAGTGTTTGGCTTTTTTGAGGTAGCTGTAATGTTTTGATTATCTGTGTATTGTCGGCAAATCTATCAGTGATATACCCTAATATTGTGGAATTTAGTTCCGGATATAAGAGGTAGAATTTTCGATAGTTCTTTAGGCTGGAAATTCCAAAGCTCTTCTCGCCCAATCGCTTAGATAGATTGGATAACAGTTGTTCACCATATTTTGCCCTATCATTACCGTTTTGTTCATATTCAACAATGTAATAGCCTGTAACCCAGGCTCTGCAGGTTACATTTCTGTTAATGACAGCACGAGCATCCTGTTGCAAAACCTCACTCGCGGATTGAATTCGTTCAACCAGCGATTCGAAGTCATTGTTACTATATATAGTTGTTTCTATCACTATGATTAGATTTCATTTAACTTACTTGCAAATATACATATTTATTTTAGAATCTCCCATACAGAATGTTTGATAATCTTTCGCCATGATTGCATTGATGATATTTTGTCGTATTTCATACTCAAGTTTCTGATTTAGATGAATTGATGATTAATGTATTGAGCCATGCGGCGTTATAGCGTCCGGTCCAATCCCGAATGGCAAAATACCATATCCGAAACTTAAATTATATAAGATTTCTTCTATATAACTTTTTTTCTATAGAAAAATTTTTCTATTAAGTTCAATTGTGTACTTTTGTACTGGACTAAAATTCAGTATTATGTGTATATCAAACAAAGTAGGACAATAAGGCAATGAAACGAAAAGGTACAACTTTATATCCGTCTTTGGAAAGCAATATTGATGAACAGAACCTCCTGCCATTGAACGACTCCATACGTGCGGCTATACTTTCATCGTTAGAGAAAGAATCGCCCGACAGAGTTGCGCAATCACATATAATAGTAGAGCAGAAGGTAGAGCCGAAGGCGAAGCCAGCAGGAATATAGCCATCGCCCGAAATCTTATTCAGATGAATATGTCATTTAGTGATATCAGCATGGTGACAGGCCTCTCCATCGACGAAATCAAAGCCATCAGTCAGAACTGATAGCTGAGCTACAAAAATATGCAGCCCGACAGCAATGGCAACACCATCACTGTCGGGCTGTACTGTTTCCGCATGGCCACTTAACTCTTTACTCTTGTTCCTTGACTCTTGGGAGCGAAGCGACCATTTGCCTCTTGGAGCGAACGCATAAAGACCAACTGAAGCTGTCATAGGTAAGTTTGTCAGTCCCCGTTTTCCCGAATTAAAAAAGTAGGAAAAACTTGTTATCTTAGGAAAATGTGTATATTTGCACATATTTCGTTGGTAAAATGTGAGAAATTCCACATTTTCCTAAGGAAAGGGCAAAACAACAAAAAGTATCGAGTATGGAAATCGAAAGGGACATTACAGCCAGACTGCTTCAATGGAAAGAGAGAAGCAACAGAAAACCGCTCATCATTCGTGGTGCACGTCAGATAGGTAAGACATGGGTTATGAAGAAGTTTGGAGAAGAGAACTACCGCAACGTAGCCTACTTCAACTTCGACTCGTCGGAAGAGCTGTGCGCCGAGTTTGAGAAAACCAAAGACCCTCATCGTCTGATTGGAATTCTCAAGCTATACTCGTCTGTACCTATAGAGCCAGGAGAGACACTTCTAATCTTCGACGAGATACAGCAATCCAACAAAGCCCTGAACTCTCTGAAGTATTTTTGCGAAGAGGCAAATGAGTATCATGTGATGGCTGCAGGTTCACTGCTTGGAGTCTCGCTCTCCAAGGGCGATTCGTTCCCTGTCGGTAAGGTGGAGTTTCTCGAGATGTATCCAGTAACATTCCGTGAGTTTCTTCACACCGAAAATCCCCAGATGTGTCAATACGTTGACGAAATGGCGGAGCCTGCACCGTTGCCAGAGATTGTGTTCAATCATCTGAGCGAATCGTGGCGTCGCTATCAGGTGTGTGGCGGAATGCCTGCCGCAGCCTCAGCAATGCTTGACGGTGCTGGGCTGGCCGAGGTTGAGACACGTCAGCAAGAGGTACTCACATCCTACGCTCTTGACTTTGCAAAACATGCTCCGTCGAAGGATATTCCACGTATTTCTGCCATCTGGAATTCAATTCCATCGCAGTTAGGCAAGGAGAATCGAAAGTTTATCTATAAGTTGGTGAAGTCTGGTGCCAGAGCGCGTGAATATGAGGATAGCCTGTTATGGTTGGAGCATGCTGGAATGATAAGTCGCGTGTTCTGCACGTCGTTACCGAATCTGCCTCTCAGTGCATACGACGATGTCTCAGCCTTTAAGATTTACCTGTCGGACGTAGGACTGCTTCGCAGGATGGCCTCCCTCCCGGCTGATGCTATTTATACGGACTCTCCATTCTATACCCATTTCAAGGGAGCCATTGCAGAGAATGCAGTGCTTCAGTCATTAAAGACGCAGCTTGACTGTCCGCCGAGATACTGGACATCAGAAGCTACTGCCGAGGTTGACTTCGTGTGTCAGATTGGTATTGACATTGTTCCTGTTGAAGTTAAGTCTGGAAGCAGCGTACGTGCCAAGAGTCTCAGTGTCTACGACAAGCGTTTCAACCCACGCCTGCTGTTATGCTACTCCATGAACAACGTCCGCCGCGATTCTCGCCTCCTCAATCTCCCAATATTCCTGGCCGACTGGACAGTAAAGTTCTGCAGGGTATAAGATAATAAAGATACAATTCAGCCCGACAGCAATGGCAACGCCATCACTGTCGGGCTGATTTATTTTATCCGCTACCGGAATCCGGGGACTAGAACAGGAAGCGGAGGATGTCGTTGAAATTCGCCCAGACTAGGAGGAGGATCAGGAGACCCATGCCGAACATCTGAGCATACTCCATGAACTTGTCACTCGGCTTGCGACGAGCTACAATCTCGTAGATAAGGAAGAGAACATGACCACCATCGAGAGCCGGGATGGGGAGAATGTTCATGAAGGCAAGGATGATGGAGAGGAACGCCGTCATATACCAGAACTGATGCCAATCCCACGCTGAGGGGAAGATGCTGGCAATGGTGCCGAAACCTCCAACCTGCTTGACGCCCTCCTTTGAGAAGACATACTTCATGTTGTTGACGTAGCTCTTCAGCTTTGCCACACCAAGACTGATACCCGCAGGGAAGGACTCGAAGAAGCCGTAGTTGATCTTGACCACCGGCATCACCTTGTCGAACTCTGTGGCGTAGACGCCGAGAGTGTAGGCGGTGTCGGCCTTGGCAACGATGGTGCGCTCAACGCCGTCGCGAACAACGGTCAGGTTGACCTCGTGCATGTCGACGCTGTCGTTCTTCACTCCCTGAGCCTCGAGTGTGCGGCGACGACCCATCTCCTCTACGAAGTCGGTGAAGGAGATTTGCTTGCCATCCATGCGGATGATGCTATCGCCCTTCATCAGACCTGCCTGCTGAGCGGGAGAGTTGTTGACGATGTCTGCCACCACGTAGGGCACGCGGAAGGAGACGAACTTCACGCTGTCGGTCATCAGTCGCTCCATCAGGTTGTCGGGAATGTAGACCGCTGTCTCCTTGCCGTCGCGACGCACTGTAACCACGCGCGCATCGACAATCTGCGCAAGCATCTTCTCGTTGTAGCGCTCAAAGGGTACTCCGTCGGCAGCAAGCAGGATGTCGCCATCCTGGAATCCGACCGACTTGGCCGTCTCGTTGAACTCCATTCCGAGAGGAGCCTCGGTCACCTTGACATACTCGTCGCCCCAGGCGAAGAGAATCATGGAGTAGATGAAAAGAGCCAGGAGGAAGTTGAACAGCACACCGCCAATCATGACGAAGAGGCGCTGCCATGCCGGTTTGGAGCGGAACTCCCACGGCTGCTCAGGCTGCTTCATCTGCTCGGTGTCCATCGACTCGTCAATCATTCCTGCAATCTTCACGTAGCCGCCAAGCGGGAGCCATCCGAGGGCATACTCGGTGTCGCTCTTCTTGGGCTTGAACTTGAAGAGAGTTATCCAGGGGTCGAAGAAGAGACAAAACTTCTCCACTCTAATCTTAAAGAGCTTTGCAAAGAGGAAGTGACCTCCCTCATGGATTATCACCAGGAGCGAGAGGCTCATGATGAGCTGCAAGGCTTTTATCAATACTGTTTCCATCAATCTTTCTACTTTATTTCTTTATTATACTTCTTTAGTTTCAAATATTACTTTATCCACCCCTCCAGGGGTCTCCCTGCGTCAAACAGGTTTTTCGTTTTGATTACTTAATCATCTCCTCCGCAATGCGTCGTGCTTCGGCATCGGTTGCCACGTAGTCCTCGTAGGTCGGAGTGGCTATGAAGCTGGTGCGCTGCATGGTCTGCTCGATGACGTCGCTCATCTCGAGGAATCCGATGCGGTCGTGGAGGAAGGCTGCCACTACCACCTCGTTTGCAGCATTGACTATGCAGGGCATGTTGCCGCCACGGTGCATAGCCTCGTAGGCGAGGGCGAGGTTGCGGAAGCGCTCAGTGTCGGGCTGCTCGAAGGTGAGGCTGGTACACTTGGCGAAGTCCAGACGCTCAAACGAGCTGTGGAGGCGCTCCGGATAGGAGAAAGCGTGCTGAATGGGGAGTCGCATGTCGGGCATGCCGAGCTGCGCCTTGATGGAGCCGTCGGCAAACTGTACCATGGAATGGATGACCGACTGCGGATGGACCACAACCTCAATCTGGTCGGGACGCACTCCGAAGAGCCATTTAGCCTCAATCACCTCGAAGCCCTTGTTCATCATGCTGGCTGAGTCGATGGTAATCTTGGCTCCCATTGCCCAGTTGGGATGCTTCAGAGCCTGCTCCTTGGTGACGCTGCGCAGCTGTTCGCGGGTGAAGGTGCGGAAGGGACCACCCGATGCAGTCAGGATGACCTTCTCGATGGGGTTGCCCATCTCGCCCGCCAGACACTGGAAGACAGCCGAATGTTCGGAGTCGACGGGGAGAATCGGTGTGCGATGCTCCTGCGCCAGGCGGTTGACCAGTTCGCCAGCCACGACGAGAGTCTCCTTGTTGGCCAGTGCTATGGCCTTACCGGCACGGATGGCGTTCATAGTCGGTTCTAGTCCGGCATAGCCCACGATGGCCGTGAGCACGATGTCGATGGGAGCCGACTCCACAATCTGCGCCAGAGCAGCCTTGCCCGCATAGACCTTGATAGGCAGGTCGGCAAGAGCCTCCTTCAGCTGCTGATATTTATCTTCGTTGGTGATAACCACTGCCTCGGGCTGGAAGCGACGCGCCTGGCCGATGAGCAGGTCCACCTGATTGTTGGCAGTCAGGGCGTAGACCTCATAGCGGTCGGGATGCTCCTCTATGACCTGCAGGGCTTGTGTGCCTATCGAGCCTGTAGAGCCGAGTATAGCTATCTGTTTTCTTTTGTTCTCTCTATTGTTCATATAAGTCTATATCTGTTTCTCTGTCTCTCAGAATGTAAAAGCGCCGCCGTCGTCAGAAGACGATGTACTTCTCGGGGTCGATCGGCATGCCCTTCACCCACATCTCGAAGTGGAGATGAGGTTCCTTGGCGCTGTAGCCGAATCCGCCGATGGTGGCAATGGCCTCGCCTGAGCTCACCTTATCGCCCACGCGGCTCAGCAGGGAGCCGCAATGCTTGTAGATGGAGACGATGCCCTGATTGTGCTGCACGGCAATGACGTAGCCCGTTTCCGCCGTATATGAGGCGATGATGACCACACCGTCGAGCACCGCCTGCACACTACCGCTATGGTTGACGGCGATGTCGGTGCCTGGATGTCCGCCCTTCTCGTCGAAGTGGTTGGTGATCAATCCCTGTGCGGGCTTGTAGAACACCAGTCCCGGCGTTACGGGCTGCGAGGTGAGCGATGTCAGGTTGTACTTCTCGGCATCCTCAAATCGCTGGCGGAACTCCTCCTCGCGACGCGTACGCTCCATGAGCGAATCGGCGCGCAGAGTGGTCAGCGAGTCGATGCTAGCCACCGAGTCGGCCTTTACCCTGCCGCTGAAGATGTCCTGAATGTTCATGATGTACATCCTCTGGCGGTCGGCCGCCTCCTGCAGCGAGTCGAGTCGCAATGCATTCTCTACAATCTGGCTGCGCACGTCGCTGTTCATGTAGCCCGGCAGATAGTTGCGCAGGGGAGTGAACACGATGATCACGGCAGCGATGAAGAACACAATGGCGAGGGTTGCCATCAGCACCGAGAAGCCATTCAGCTTCGAGACGCGCAGCCCCACCACCTCTTCGAGGGTGTTCTCGTTGATGATTGTCAGTTTATACTTAAACTTTATGTTGTTCCAAAAAGCTAATCCGCCTCTTTTCTTAACCATTTTTCCTGTCCAGATGTTTGTTTATTCGCTCAGCGCACTATCCATGTCGACGAGTCCCTCGGGCAGCTCGACCATGACGGTGCCCTTCTTCTTGTCGATGTCGACAATAAAATCCTCCTGAGCAGGGATGAGCAGTTCGCCTCCCGCAGGTGTCTCCACCACGAAGAGGGTATTTATCGTAGAGTTCTCCACCTCGCTGATGGTTCCCAGACTGCCATGGTTGACATCGACAATCTTGAGGCCGACGAAGAAGTCCCATGTCAGCTCGTCGCTCTTCACGCTCTCGGCAAGTGCCTTAGGGAAGTAGACTTCGACGTTGGTGAACATGCGCGCACGCTCTGCCGTGTCGACACCTTCGAGCTTCACCAGTGCGGTGGAGTCGGAGCGGAAGCGATACTCCTCGATGAAGAATGGCACCATGATGCCATCCATCAAGCAGACGAGATAGTCGCAGTCGACGCGGTCGAAGACGTCGTCGGTGAAGGTGAACGAGAGTTCGCCATTGATTCCATGAGGCTTGTTGAACAGCCCTATTCTATATACCTCTTCTCTTTTTATCATAATACAATTTTCTTCGAAAATAA
>CAZKNB010000041.1:0-3511 GCA_964554075.1 uncultured Bacteroides sp. | reverse complement strand
CGGCCTTCGATGTTCTGATAGCCGCGGTCAATCTGTTCGATGTTATGGATTCGGCTGATGCCGTCGGCGCTCATAGCTGCAATCAGCATGGCGATTCCGGCACGAATATCGGGCGACGTCATGTTGCCGCCACGCAGACGGAACTGGTGGTCGTGGCCGATGACAACCGCACGGTGTGGGTCGCAGAGGATGATCTGTGCACCCATATCAATCAGTTTATCCACGAAGAAGAGTCGGCTTTCGAACATCTTCTGGTGGATCAGCACACTGCCCTTCGCCTGAGTAGCCACCACGAGGAGCACGCTCAGGAGGTCCGGTGTAAGTCCCGGCCACGGAGCGTCGGCAATCGTCATGATTGAGCCGTCGAGGAATGACTCAATCTGATAGCTATCCTGCTGCGGGATGTAGATGTCGTCGCCTCGCTGCTCCAGCTGGATGCCCAGTCGGCGGAAGGCGTCGGGGATGATGCCCAGGTTGCGATAGGATACATTCTTGATGGTCACCTCGCTCTGGGTCATGGCTGCCATGCCGATGAAGCTGCCCACCTCGATCATGTCGGGGAGGACGGTGTGGGTGGTGCCGTGGAGCTCCTTGACGCCCTCGATGGTCAGGAGGTTCGACTCGATGCCCGAAATCTTTGCACCCATGCTGTTGAGCATCTTGCAGAGCTGTTGCAGATAGGGTTCGCAGGCAGCGTTGTATATTGTTGTTGTGCCCTCGGCCATCACCGCTGCCATCACGATGTTGGCAGTACCGGTCACTGATGCCTCGTCGAGCAGCATGTATGTTCCCTTCAGGTGGTCAGCCGTGATGCGATAGACACCACGGTCGGCGTCGTAGGAGAAGTCGGCTCCCAGCTTCTGGATGCCCACGAAGTGAGTGTCCAGACGGCGGCGTCCAATCTTGTCGCCACCGGGTTTTGATATCATCGCCTTGCCGAAACGTCCGAGCAGCGGACCGACAAGCATCACGGAGCCACGCAGGCTGGAGCATTTCTTCAGGAACTCGTCGCTCTCCAGGTATGCCAGGTCGACAGCGTCGGCCTTGAAGCTATAGGTGTCTACACCCAGTTTAGCCACCTTGACGCCCATATCTCTCATCAGCTGGATGAGGTTGTTGGAGTCGAGGATGTCGGGAATGTTGTTGACGATGACCTCTTCGGAGGTCAACAAAGTGGCGCAGACAATCTGCAGAACCTCGTTCTTTGCGCCCTGTGGGTAGATGTCGCCATGCAGACGATGGCCGCCTTCGATGATAAATGATGCCATACTCTCTATCGGTTATTAGTTTTTCGGTTAATGTTCTATTTTATTATCTGCGCTGTCCCTTGCCGTTGTTATTATTGTTGTTATTGTTGGCCGGACGAGCCTGATAGCTATTGTTGCGCGGACGTACGCTGGTGTTGTTGCGCTCCTCCATCATCTGGTAGATTCTGTCGGTCAGACGGAGCTTGCCGCCTGAGAGTTCGCGCAGGTCGTCGTCGAGCTTGGCGTCGTCCATGCCCTCCTTGTTCCATGCGGTGTAGCTCTTGCGCATGTGGTTGCAGAGCTGAGCCACCAGCTGGTCCTTCTCGAGTCCATCCTCAAGAGCGGCAGCGCGCTTGATGAGCATCTCAAGGAGACGGCCGTAGTGACGATAGACGATGCGGTCGGACGACGTGTAGGGCACGAAGTCGGGCTTTGTCACCAGGTTGTCCTTTCTGATGAGTTCGAAGGGATAATCGATGTCGAGCTTAAAGTCCGACATGATGGCCAGATGGTCCCAGAGCTTATGTTTGAAGTCGGGCACATCTCTCAGATGCGGGAACATGTTTCCCATGATGCCGATGATGGTGTCGGCGCAATGCTGGCGCTCCTCGCGGTTCTCAATGGTCACCGCATAGTCCACCATATTCTGAATGCTGCGTCCATATTCGGGCAGCGCCATCTTTTTCTGTTGAGTGTTATATTGTTGCATGGTTACTGATGTAAACATATATCTATAAATTCTTCTTGTTTTAGTTACTGTTAGTTATAGCAGTTTCTTCGGTGTCGACGCCACAAACTCCTTCAGATAGAAGGGTTCGAAGTATGCCACATCCTTGAAGTCGCCATTGGCGAAGGCCTTCTCTGCCAGCGGGAACATCCATTTTGCGTGGGGCACGATGTCGGCGATGAAGTGGGCATTGGGGTGACTGATCACCTCGCGACACTTATCCGCTCCGTTGCCGAAGAAGTAGACGGGCTGACGGTCGAGTACCTCGCGGTAGGAGTCGGCATCGATGATGTCGGCCGAGGTGGGCTTAACCACCTGCAGGGCGCGGTCGTAGATGCAGGAATAGACCTCCATGCGGCGCGCGTCGATCATCGGGCAGATGAGGGCATCCTCGGGAAGCTCGTTGTAGAGCAGGACGGGGACTGACATCACCTCGAGTGTAGGCAGACCGATGAGAGGTATGCCACGTCCGTAGCAGACGCCTTTAGCCATCGAAACGCCGATACGCAGTCCGGTGTATGAGCCGGGTCCGCAGCTTACCGCTACGGCGTCAATCACGATGGCGTGGCTGTCGGCAAACGACAGAGCCTCGTCGACAAACACTCCGAGCGACACGGCGTGGGAATGTCCCTTCAGGTCCTCCTGGGTGAAGATTGTTGCTCCATCCTCGCTGATAGCCACCGAACAGGCATCAGTGGAGGTTTCTATATGTAAAATACACGACATAATCTTTCTAACCTATATAATTATCCGCAAATGTAACTCTTTATTTTCAGATAGAGGATATTTATTATCATTTAAAAACATATACCCCTGTGGGATATGGAGGTTTACTAAACTTTTAATCATATAAGAGACTATCTTTTAAATAAAAGAAGTAATTTTGCGAAAAATAATTGTGAAGATATGATTCAATCAATGACAGGCTACGGCAAAGCCATTGCCGACATGCCCGACAAGAAGATAAACATCGAGATTAAGTCGCTCAACAGCAAGGCACTTGATCTCTCGGCACGCATCGCTCCTCAGTACAGAGAGAAGGAGATGCAGATTCGCAACGAGATTGCCAAGGCTCTCGAAAGGGGCAAGGTGGACTTCAGCCTCTGGATTGAGAAGAAGGAGACTGCCGACAGCGCCACTCCCATCAACCGTGAGCTGGTGGCTGGCTACTATAAACAGATCAAAGAGATTTCCGAGACAATGAACATCCCATTGCCCGCCGACTGGTTTGCCACACTGCTGCGCATGCCCGACGTTCTCTCAAAGGTTGAGAGCACAGAGCTTAGCGAGGAGGAATGGGAGGCTGTCCACGCCGCTGTACTTGAGGCTGTGAACCACCTGGTGGACTTCCGCAAGCAGGAGGGTCGCGCACTGGAGGCTAAGTTCCGCGAGAAGATTGCCAACATCACAGCTCTGCTGGCCGAGGTTGAGCCATACGAGCAGGAGCGCGTCGGCAAGATCAAGGAGCGCATTGTGGAGGCTCTGGAGAAGACTCTCAGCGTGGACTACGACAAGAACCGCCTGGAGCAGGAGCTTA
>CAZKNB010000040.1:0-10635 GCA_964554075.1 uncultured Bacteroides sp. | reverse complement strand
GGCAATTCAATGTTTACGTTAGCGGTCTCGCCGGCAGCTATAGCTACGCGTTTGAAACCACGGAGAGACTTCAGCGGACCATCGGTGTCGCCATTTCGCTTCAAGTAGAGCTGAACGACCTCTTCGCCATCCCTCTCTCCCGTATTACTTACAGGGATTGAGACAGTGAGCGTCTCGCCTTCACCTATCTTCTTTTTATCAGCCTTGGCAGTGCCGTAACTGAATGTTGTGTAGCTCAATCCGTAGCCGAAGGGGAAGAGAGGCGTCTCCTTCATATAGCGATAGGTGCGACCCGTCATGTTGTAGTCCTCAAAGTCGGGAAGCTGAGCGAGGCTCTTATAGAAGGTGACAGGCAGACGGCCTGCGGGATTGTAGCGGCCAGTCAGCACGTCGACCACTGCCTCACCACCAGCCTGACCGGGGTACCACGCCTGAAGAATGGCATCGCAACTCTCAGTCTCGGGCACAAGAGCTATGGCTGAACCTGAATAGTTGACAAGTACTACCCTCTTGCCGGCATGCTTCAGGGCACGGAGCACTTCGCGCTGAACGGCGGGAAGCTCTATGTTGGTGCGGTCGCCACCCTTGAAGCCTTCGACGTCAACCTTCATCTCCTCGCCTTCGAGAGCGGGAGAGATGCCACCGGCAAAGACAACTACGTCGACGTCGGCAAGCTGCTGAAGCATACGGTTGATGTCGAGGTCGCTCTCCTCGACAATGTCGAAGGTGAGATAGGCATTGACAATAAGGTCGAAGTTGCCGGGCTTGCGCTCGGGAGAGACAAAGTCCATGACGATGCGATAGTTCTCGCCCGCCTTGACATTCATCTTATAGACATCCTTGGTGCGGCTGGCGCTGACATCGCGAAGTATCACGCTGTCGTTGACGCTTACCGTCAGCCTGCCGTTGGTCTGAAGGCGGAAGATGGCCTCGCCGTCGTGCTGCGGGGTGAACGTCGTGGTGTACTCTGAGCTGAAGTCGCTGAGAGATACGCCGGGAGCGAAGGTCGTTGAGCCGGCTGTATTGAAGCGGAAGGGGGTGGAGAGAACTGCCGTTGCGGCAGGTTCGCCCTCACGAGTACGATTGTTCCAATAGCGTACGGAGAATCCGCGGGCGCCATTGTCGCTGCACTGCGGGAAGAGAGTGACGGAGCTGACGGCGTCGGTCAGTCCGCAGACGGGCTGATAGACGAGGCGGTCGCCATAGACATCGCGCATCGCAGAGAGGAGCGTCGACGTGTGGGACGGAGTTCCGTTGTAGTTGCCGAGCTGCATGACGGAGTCGTTGGCGTTAGGACCGATGAGAGCCACACGCGAATCGAGCTTGAGAGGCAGCACGCCATTATCGTTTTGCAGAAGAGTCATAGTCTGACGGGCCATAGCCAGAGCAAGCGCCTTGTGTTCGGCACAGTCGACAACGCTATATGGCAACTGCCAGGGGCGCACCTCCTCCATCTCGCCCAACTCGAAACGAGCCTTGAGAAGGCGCTTGACAGAGACGTCAATCTGCTCCTCGCTGATCAGTCCGTTGCGTACGGCGTCGGGCAGAGAGCCATAGTTCTTGCCGCACTCGAGGTCGGTGCCGCTAAGCACTGCCGTTGCTGAGGCATGGGTTGCATCGGGTTCGGTCTGATGGTGACCCGTTTCCCAGAAGTCGGAAATGGCACCGCAGTCGGAAACCACGATTCCCTTGTACCCCCAGTCGTTGCGCAGGATCTGCGTCAGGAGTCGGTTGCTGCCGCAGCATGGGTCATTCTCATAACGATTGTAGGCACACATCACCTCCTTGACGTCGCCCTCCTGGACAAGAGTCTTGAAAGCGGGAAGATAGGTCTCCCAAAGATCGCGCGGAGAGATGTTCTCAGCGTCGAAGCTATGACGGTTCCACTCCGGTCCTGAATGGACGGCAAAATGTTTTGCACAGGCATGGAGCTTATTGAACTTACTGTCGGCGGGGCCCTGCAAGCCGCGGACCACTGCCAGTCCCATGCGGGAGGTCAGGTAGGGATCCTCGCCATAGGTCTCCTGTCCACGTCCCCAACGTGGGTCGCGGAAGATGTTGATGTTCGGAGTCCATACGCTCAGTCCCTGGTAGCGCTTGTATTCGCCACGGCTGTTGAAGTCGAGATTCTTGGCGCGCGCCTCGTCGGAGACAGCGGTAAAGACATCGAGCAGCAGTTCGTCGTTGAACGAAGCAGCCATTCCGATGGTCTGCGGGAAGACGGTGCCCAGTCCGGCACGTGCAATCCCGTGGAGAGCCTCACTCCACCATTCGTAGGGGCGAATGCCCAGACGCTCGATGGCGGGTGATGCATTCTGCATCAAGGCAGCCTTTTCCTCGAGGGTAAGGCGTTTCAGAAGGTCGTCAGCTCTCTGCTCGGCAGAGAGAGTTGAGTCCTGATACGGCAGATGCTGCGCCGAAATCCTTGTGGCGGGCATCATCAATGCTGCGCATACGGCGATGCGCAGCAGGAGGGTGTTTCTAGAATTTCTCTTCATAGCATATACTGTTTTGAAATGGGTTATCGGTCTGCGCGCTGTCGGCGCGGGGCGCTACTCATGGAGCTTTGCAGCCATCGTACGTGCCAGCTCGCGGCATTGCTGCTCTACGCTGTCACTCAAGGCCTGCTTCATCTCTACTCCCGGAGCCACCAGCTCGAACTTGCTCTTCTCGGCAAACTCGGTCATGCGCTTAACTGCCATGCCTGCCCACGTGAAGGAGCCGAAGAGTCCGAAGAGACGTCCCTTAACCTCGCGGATGGCAATCTTAGAGAGGAGCGACTCCACCTCGGGATAAATCTGTCCGCTGTAGGTCGGCGAACCGATGATGAGTCCCTTGTAACGGAAGACATCGGCAAGGATATATGATGCATTGGACTTGCTGACGTTGTGCATGACGATGTTGCGTACGCCGCACTCGGAGAGTTCGTCGGCAATGACCTCTGCCATCTGCTCGGTGTTGCCATACATGCTGCCATAGGCGATGACCACACCATCCTCAGCCTCGTAGCGGCTCAGACGGTCGTAGATGCCGACAACGCGTGAGATGCTCTCTGTCCAGACGGGACCGTGGGTTGAACAAATCATGGAGATGGTGAGCGAAGCAAGTTTCTGGAGAGCCTTCTGAACGGCTGAGCCATACTTGCCGACGATGTTTGAGTAGTAGCGTTCCATCTCGCTCCAATAGCGGTCGGTGCAGATTCGGCTATCCACCACGCCACCGTCCAGGGTACCGAAACAGCCAAATGCATCGCCTGAGAAGAGTATCTGCTCGGTCTCATCGTAGGTCATCATTGTCTCGGGCCAGTGGACCATCGGTGTCGTATAGAACTTCAGGTTATGGTGTCCCAGCGGAAGTGAATCGCCATCCTTGACGAGAAGCTGTTCGCCAGTCACTCCGTAGAATCCCTCAATCATTCCGAAGGTCTGTTTGTTGCCCACGATGACTACCTCCGGATAGGCCTGACGCACAAGGCGGATGGCACCGGAGTGGTCGGGTTCCATGTGGTTGATGATAAGATAGTTCAGCTTACGGTCGCCGAGGATGCTCTTTATTTTCTTCAGATATTGTTCAAAGAATGCGACATCTACCGTGTCAACGAGTGCTGTTTGTTCGTCATCGATAAGATATGAGTTGTAGGATACGCCGTACGGCAGGGGCCACATTCCCTCAAAGAGGCTTTTAGTGCGGTCGTTCACACCTACATAGTGAACCTTTCCCTTAAGTAATGAATTAGATTTCATGGTGAGTTTCGAAATATCTTTTTACGAAAAAAGTTTATGTTTTTGCAAATTTATCCTTTTTCCCTTGATATGACCCTCTTTCCAGCATCCTTTTTTTTACTAAATGTGTGATTTCGTAGTTCTTCACTCCCCAGCGGGGTGCTATGAGCAGGCTGGCGGGCGACTGAGAGACGAAGCGCTCGACCACAATGTCGGAGCGGAGGCGCTCGATGTAATCGACTACGAGGTCGACATATTCGTTGATGTCACTGTAGATGTGGAACTTCTCGGGAGAGAGCTCGAAGTCGTGGGCCATGCGTGTGCCCTTTATCAGTTGCAGCTGGTGCATCTTGATGGTTGTGATTGGGAGTTGCGAGAGTGTCTCAGCCTGTGAGAGTATCTCTTCGCGGCTCTCGCCGGGCAGTCCGAGGATGACGTGGACACCGGTCATGATGCCTCGCGCTGCCGTACGGCGGATGGCGTCGACGGCGTCGGCGTAGGTGTGACCGCGGTTGATGAGCTGGAGTGTGCGGTCGATGGTGCTTTCAACGCCATACTCTACAAGTAGGAATGTGCGGCTATTGAGTTCGGCAAGGTAGTCGAGCAGGGAATCGGGCATGCAGTCGGGGCGCGTTCCGATGACGAGTCCTACGACATCCTTCACGCTCAGCGCCTCTTCATACTTGCGCTTGAGTTCCTGGAGTTCGCCATAGGTGTTGGTGTATGCCTGGAAGTAGGCAAGGTATTTCATTTCGGGATATTTACGGGCGAAGAACTCCTTTCCCTCTTCGAGCTGTGTGGTGATGCTTTTCTCGGTCCTGCAGTATTCGGGGTTGAATGTCTGGTTGTTGCAGTATGTGCATCCGCCGTTTCCCTTGCTTCCATCACGATTTGGGCAGCTGAAGCCGGCGTTCAGTGATATTTTCTGTACCTTAAACGGAAATTGTTTTTTCAGGAAAGCGTTGAATTCGGTGTACATAATCGGGGCAGCTTCGCAGCCAATAAAGAATAATGAGTTAAGTGTAAAGAGTAAAGATACATTATATGGTCAATTCCCTGGAGAAATCAGCAGCCGTAATTACGCTAACCCTAGGGAATCCTATATCCTTCAGCACATCAAAATGATGATCATTTGTTACTATATAAGATGCATTGGAAGATATGCAGCAATCCACAAATTTATTATCATCGTAATCCTTCGTAATCAAATTAAATCTGTAATAAGGAGTTACATATTCTGTATTTGGAGCATTTAATATTGTAGAAACTACATTATTGGCAATGCTGGCACTAGTTTTTTGAGCTATAATTTCCTGATACTCCTCTATAATATCGGATGATACACAAAGAATGTATTTGTTATGCAAGAATGACTTCCATATAATATTATAAGGGCTGATTCTTGGCAGAGACATCAGCAAGCAATTTGTATCCAAGACAATTCTCTGCATATCGTCGAATTAATAAGCTGTTCTCATATGTTCGTTTCCCCACTCCGCTATTGTGTCGAGCGTTATATCTCCATTATCAATCATGGAGTCTATCTCGGAATCAACCTTCTTAGCAAAATAGTCCTTCAAGACACTCTCGACATCAGTGAGAGTTCTTTCATCGTTCACAAACGACATCATCCTTAATATATGTTGCTGTGCAGCATTAAATACAGTTGTATCCATAACGAACGCTTTTTATATTACTATGGCAAACATACAATTACTTATCATCTTTATCAAATTTCTTTAAGTATTTTTCGTAAATATGATAAAGTAAAGGGTTAAGAGTAATGGAGATTCATTACGCTTAACCCTTTACAGCGGTGCATGGATTCTGCATCAATTATTTCAGCTTAGCCAATGCAGCCTTGATGCGGCTGATGGCCTCAACGATATTCTCGTCGCTTGTGGCGTAACTCATGCGGATGCACTCAGGAGCACCGAACGAAGTACCACCAACGCAAGCCACATGACCCTCCTCAAGAAGGTAGAGAGCAAGCTCGTCGGATGTATTGATTGTCTTGTCGCCAGCCTTCTTGCCGAAGAATGAGCTACACTTCGGGAAGAGATAGAAGGCACCCTCAGGAACGTTAACCTCAAGACCCGGAACCTCCTTAGCCAACTTCACGATAAGGTCGCGACGACGCTCGAACGCCTTACGCATCTCCTCAACAGGAGCCTGAGTGCCGGTATAGGCAGCCTCGGCAGCCTTCTGAGAAACTGAGCAAGGACCAGAGGTGTACTGACCCTGAAGTTTGTTGCAACCCTTGACAATCCACTCCGGTGCAGCAATGAAACCGATGCGCCAGCCTGTCATGGCGTAAGCCTTAGAGACACCGTTGATGATGACTGTGCGCTCCTTCATTGCAGGGAACTGAGCGATGCTCTGGTGCTGACCGATGTAGTTGATATGCTCGTAGATCTCATCAGCGATAACTATCACACGTGGATACTTCTCAAGAACGGCAGCCAAGCCAGCCAACTCCTCCTTGCTGTAGACAGAACCTGTAGGGTTTGACGGAGAGCAAAGAATGAGAGCTCTTGTCTTTGGAGTGATGGCAGCCTCGAGCTGAGCAGGAGTAATCTTGAAGTTCTGCTCAATGCTTGCAGATACAAAAACCGGAGTACCCTCGGCAAGTTTCACCATCTCGGGGTAGCTGACCCAGTAGGGAGCAGGAACGATTACCTCGTCGCCCGGATTGATGAGAGTAAGAATCACATTGCAGACCGACTGCTTTGCACCGTTGGAGCAGGCAATCTGAGCTGCTGTATAGTCCAAACCATTCTCGTTTTTCAGTTTCTTGACGATAGCATTACGCAAGTCTGGATAACCTGCCACTGGAGAATAGCGAGAGAAGTTGTCATCGACAGCCTTCTTTGCAGCCTCTTTGATGTGGTCGGGAGTGTTGAAATCGGGCTCACCAACGCTAAGGTTAATAACGTCAACGCCTTGCGCTTTGAGTTCACTACTCTTCTGAGACATAGCCAATGTAGCCGATGGCGACAGGCTGTTCAAACGGTTTGATAGCTGATTCATATCGATTATTCTGTTTATTATATTTAAGATGTATTCTGGATGCAAATGTAAGCTTTTTATCCCAATTAGCTACACTTTGTAATTACTTATTTAAATGGAGCAGGTGACCCATGCGATCCTTCTTTGTCTTAAGGTAGCGCATATTGTACTGATTGGGCGTTGTCTCGACCGGCACATTCTCCACGATCTCCAGTCCATAGGCCTCAAGGCCAACTCTCTTGACGGGGTTGTTGGTCATCAGTCGCATCTTGTGGACATTGAGTTCGCGCAGAATCTCCGCACCGACTCCGTAGTCGCGTTCGTCGGCAAGGTGGCCAAGCAATACGTTAGCATCGACTGTGTCGACGCCATCCTCCTGCAGCTTGTAGGCCTTCATCTTCTCCATAAGTCCGATGCCGCGTCCCTCCTGATTGAGGTAGACGATGACGCCTTTGCCCTCGCGGTCAATCATCTCCATGGCTTTGTGGAGCTGTTCGCCGCAGTCGCAACGCTTGGATCCGAAGATGTCGCCTGTGGCGCACGATGAGTGGACACGGACAAGGATCGGTTCCTCCGGCTCCCAGCTGCCCTTGTAGAGGGCAACGTGCTCCAGGCCGTTGGATTTCTGGCGGAAGGCTATCAGTCGGAAATCACCGTAGGCTGTCGGCATAACCACCTCGACACCCTTCTCAACGATTGTCTCCTGTTTCAGGCGATAGGCTATAAGGTCGTGGATTGAAATCAACTTGAGGTCGAAACGATCGGCCATCTCGCGAAGTTCGGGCAGACGTGACATGGTGCCATCCTCGTTCATTATCTCCATCAGCGCTCCTGCGGGGTAGAGTCCGGCAAGACGGGCCATATCGATTGTCGCCTCGGTGTGACCGGCACGGCGAAGCACGCCCTTGTCCTGAGCGTAGAGCGGGTTGATGTGTCCCGGACGGCCGAATGTTGCCGGCGTAGAGGTCGGGTCGGCAAGTGCCTTTATGGTTGCTGCGCGGTCGACAGCCGACACTCCGGTAGAGCATCCGTCGAGTTTGTCGATGGTGACTGTGAAGGGAGTTCCAAGCACAGAGGTATTGTCTGTCACCTGATGAGGGAGGTCGAGCTCCTTGCAGCGTGAGATGGTGATAGGAGCGCAAAGCACGCCTCTGGCATGTTTCAGCATGAAGTTAACCTTTTCGGGGGTTATCTTCTCGGCTGCGATGATGAGGTCGCCCTCATTCTCACGATCTTCATCGTCGACCACAATGACGAACTTACCATCCTTGAAGTCCTCAATGGCATCTTCAATCCTATCTAACTTTATCTTCTCCATATATATAATAGTATATTTCTGTTTTTAGTTTCAGTTTCGGGTTATCTCTCAGAGGTCGCGTCCACGACTGATCTCCTCTGTCACGCGGAGGTTGTTCTCGGCTATGCGCTTCATGTCCTTAGACAAGCGGATGCGGAACATCCAGATGCGGAAGTAGAAGAAGAGACCTACGGGTACCACGATGGCTGCCACAACGTTGAGCCAATATCTACGGAACGGACGAAGGTGGGCCGTTGTTGAGATTATCGGGTAGTTGTTAAGCAGATTTATCAGACGTGCCGAGTGGGTGTTGCCAAGCTCTTCGATGATTGATTCCAGACGGGTGTGCAGTTCGACGATATCCTCGTCGTGACCTGTGTGGAACCAGAGCGTAAAGTAGTTTGGTGCCTTGGTCAGACGGTTCTTAGCCGCATAGGCCGCACAAGTGGCGCTCAGCTCTTCGAGTCGCGCAGGAGCCGTCGGGTAGTCGGGGTCATTGATGATTACCTCCTTCTTCATGATGTGGCGTACGTCGCGGATACCTGCCACCTTCTTGAACCAGTTGACATAGGCGTCGATGTTGAGCACCACGGAGTCCTTGTTTGACTTATAGGTGAGCCATGCGCCGAGCGGAGCAAGGATAGAGGAGCTGAGCCATACGCCCATCCACACAATCCAACGACCGTCGCGCGCCATCTTGTAACCACTGGTATCGATGACGTAGTAGATGATGAATATCAGGACTGATATGATTACCGGCATTCCGAGTCCTCCCTTGCGGATGATTCCGCCGAGGGGAGCGCCGATAAAGAAGAAGAGGAGACAGGAGAGCGAGATGGTTATCTTCTTGTGCCACTCAATCTCGTGTCTACGTATCTGATAGTCGTTGGTCTCCATGGTGTACTTCTTGAAGCCTATGTCGTTGTGGATGGTCTCCGCACGGTTTGAGGCATTGGTCAGCGCACGCTTCTTCTGCTGAAGCGAAGAGGTGTTGTAGAGGCTGTCGATGTCGTACTTCACGGCCTTGCTGCTGCGCAGCTTGACGGAGTCGTTGGGCGAGAGTCCGTAAGAGGCAGTATAGGTGTTTCGCTTCAGGTCGCTATAGTAGACGCGGCCGATGCTGTCACCGATAAGCGTCATGGAGTCGATTGACTGTGTCAAAGCCGCCATACTCTTTGTGGTGGCCTGATTGCTCATGATGCTGGCGTCAGCCATATTGAAATCGGAGTCGAACTCTATGAGCGAATGTTTCTCCTTGAATGATTCGCGACGATAGGGAACGTTCTCACTGCGCACATTCTGGCTGCGAAGGTTCTCGAAGAGCTCACCCGAATAGAGATGGAGGTTGAGATGCTGCTTGTCGGCAGTCATCTCCATCTTAGCTGAATCGGAATAGATGATGTGGGCGTTGTCGGCTCCATCCTGAAGGTTGTAGATCAGGACATCGTACATCATACCCGTCTCACGATTCTTCTTCATGATTCGGATGTTGTAATCGGGAATTTCGGAGTAGAATGCGCCCTCGGGGATGTCGAGTTCCGGTGACTTCTGCTTGACGGAGATCAGAAGGGTTCCAAGCTCCTGCTGCGCTGCCGGACCAATCACGTTCTGGAAATAGAAGGAGATGCAGCTGATGAAGAAGACGAGCACCATGAGCGGGCGCATAATCTTGACCAGCGAGATACCCGCCGCCTTCATGGCAAGCAGCTCGTAGCGCTCGCCGAAGTTTCCGAAGGTGATGAGCGAAGCCAGCAGAATGGCAAGCGGCAACGCTGCGGGCACAAGACTCAAGGCTGAATAGAAGAAGAACTGTGCCATCACAGTCATCTCGAGTCCCTTGCCCACAAGATCGTCCACGTATCTCCACAAGAATTGCATCATGAAGATAAACAGACAAATGAAGAAGGTACCGACAAAAAGCAGAATGAAGCTTCTGACGATAAATATATCTAATCTCTTAATTCGTAGCATCCTAAACTTTCTGAACTATAAGTTTAAGACGCAAAATTAGCATAAATAAGCAGAGGTTATACAGTTTTTCGTCTAAAGTTAACTAAAAACCGCAAGTTCTTCGCAGCATGTCCACCTGTGAGTCCCACAATTCGCGGAAATCGTCGATCTCATCCTCATCACAAAAGTCGGTCACCTCGAGAACGATGTCATTGGTAAGCTCGTTCTGATTCATCTTTATCTCGAAATAGGTGTGAGGGTCATCGTCGTCGGTCCAGTGGAAGCGAATGAAGGAGTAGGCCCTGATTGAGACAATCTCGGCTACTCGCGACTCTGTCTTTCCCCAGATGAACTCCACGTTCTTATCATCGGAGTTCACCTTGTCGGCAAACCAGGTTTCCAATCCCGACGGAGTACTGATAGTTGACCACAGAACGTTTCTAGATGCCACGTTCAACATATATTCCAAGTGTATCTTTTCTTTCTTCATAGTGCGTGCTCTTAAAAGTATTTTAGTGTTCGTCATAAAAGCGCACGCCAAGATAAAGATTTTTTTCTAATTAGATGTAACGTTTTGTTATATTTCTTTCGTTTTGGCCATATTCTGATAAAAAAGTGCGGCTACCGTTTGGAGTTTTAAATAAAATCACTACCTTT
>CAZKNB010000039.1:0-10648 GCA_964554075.1 uncultured Bacteroides sp. | reverse complement strand
GCGGACGTTCACGCAACGACCAGGTGCTCCTGGACCTCAAGCTCTTCATCCGCGCCCAGATCAAGGAGGTGGCCGAGGAGGTGAAGGAGCTGTTCGACGCCCTGCAGCAGCAGAGCGAACGCTATAAGAACGTGCTGATGCCGGGATATACCCACCTGCAGATTGCCATGCCGTCATCCTTCGGACTCTGGTTCGGCGCCTATGCCGAGAGTCTGGCCGACGACATGCTCTTCCTTCAAGCTGCCTACAAGATGACCAACCGCAACCCGCTCGGTTCGGCTGCCGGCTACGGATCGTCGTTCCCCCTGAACCGCACACTGACCACCGAGCTGCTCGGCTTCGAGTCGATGAACTACAACGTGGTCTACGCACAGATGGGACGCGGAAAGACCGAGCGCAACGTGGCTTTTGCCATGGCCACCATTGCCGGCACACTGGCTAAGCTGGCGTTCGACGCCTGCATGTTCAACAGTCAGAACTTCGGCTTCGTGAAGCTCCCCGACGAATGTACCACCGGTTCGAGCATCATGCCCCACAAGAAGAACCCCGACGTCTTCGAGCTTATCCGCGCCAAGAGCAACAAGCTTCAGGCACTGCCGCAGCAGATCATGATGATTGCCAACAACCTGCCGTCGGGCTACTTCCGCGACCTGCAGATCATCAAGGAGGTCTTCCTCCCTGCATTCCAGGAGCTGAAGGACTGCCTGCAGATGACCACATACATCGTCCACAAGATGAAGGTGAACGAGCACATCCTCGACGACGACAAGTACACGCTTATCTTCAGCGTTGAGGAGGTAAACCGCCTGGCACGCGAGGGAATGCCATTCCGCGACGCCTACAAGAAGGTGGGACTCGACATCGAGGCGGGCAAGTTCAGCCACAACAAGGAGGTTCACCACACCCACGAGGGAAGCATCGGCAACCTCTGCAACGAGCAGATTGCCGTACTCATGGACAAGGTCTACGCCGGATTCGACTTCCGCACTGTCGAAGAGGCTGAGAAGAAGCTCCTGAATTAGGTAAAAAAGTTATAACAAAATGAGTGTCCGGATGGCGATTTCAGTAAGAAAAAAGCTGTCCGGACACTCTTTTTTCAGAAAAAACGCATTGAAAGATAAATCTATGGCAACTAATTGTTTGTTTCCAATTTAGCATTTACTAATTTTACGGCTGAATGAAAGGAAAGGTCTTTAAATGGTTGCTTGGGGTCGTCCTGACCCCTATTGTGATATTCATCACGCTCATGGTCGCTCTCTACATACCGGCCGTGCAGAACTTCATACGTGCAAAAGCTGTGGTCTACGCTTCGGAAGCTACGGGCATGGACATCAATGTGGGGCGCATCGACCTGCGCTTCCCGCTCAACCTGCTCATACGCGACGTCAGCGTTGCCGACAAGGGTGACACGATTCTGACGCTCACCAGTTTCAACACTCGCATACAGGCGCTGCCCCTCTTCCGCGGCGACGTGGAGATTGACGAGATTACGCTGAAGGAGGCCGACATCAACACTCTCAGCCTCATCGAGGGCATGAACGTGAAGGGAAAGCTGGGCTATATCCATCTGGAGAGCCACGGCATTGACCTCACCTCGGAGAAGGCGACTATCAACCGAGTGGACCTCTCGGACACCGACCTGAGCATCACGCTCCGCGACACTACGACCACCGAGGAGAGCGACACGACATCGGCTCTCGCCTGGAAATTTGCTCTCGACGAGCTCAATCTGGACAATATCTCCGTGGACCTCGCTATGCCCGACGACTCTCTCCGACTCCACTCCCACCTGGCCAAGCTGAAGATCAGCGACGTCGACGTGGACCTGGCCGACGAGAAGTATAGCATGCAAAAGCTGCTCATACAGAGCGCAATGGTGCGCTACGACGCAAACAGCGGCGAGGCAACTACGGGACTCGACCCGTCGCACATCGTGCTCAACAATATAAATGTGGACATCGACTCGGTCTACTATCACGGACGAGACATCAATGCCCTCATCAACCAGTGCTCCATGGACGAGCGCTCGGGCATAAGCATCACCTCGCTGACGGGAGCACTGCACTCCGACAGCACCACGATAAGCCTGCCCGACCTGAAGCTGCGCACTCCCCACTCGGAGATCAACTTCTCGGCACAGACCTACTGGGAGCTTATCAACATACCTACAAGCAGCGAGATGGCTGTATGGCTCGACGCGAAGATTGGCAAGCAGGACGTTCTCCTGCTGGCCGGCGACCTTCCGAAGGAGTTCCAGGACGAGTATCCATTCCGTCCGCTTATCCTGCAGGCGGGTACGCAGGGAAACATGCGTGAGATGCAGATCTCGCGCCTTCATGCCGAACTGCCCGGCGCATTCACCGTCGACGGCAGTGGCGACATGTACAATCTGACCGACTCGCTGAAGAGATACGTTGACGTTAAACTCGGAATGGTCACCCAGGATATCAACTTCCTGACCGGACTTGCCGGACTGAAGCCAAATGGAGAAGTGGTCATTCCTAATAATATCCAGCTGGACGCCGACATACACCTCGAGGGACAGGACCTGGAGGCAACGGCACACATCGACGAGAGCAATGGTTCCGTCGACATGGATGCCAAGCTGAATCTCGCATCTGAGGACTACAGCGCGACGGTGGACATCAACGACTTCCACCTGCAACACTTCCTGCCGAAAGATTCAATCTACGACATAACCGCCTCGATGAGGGCCATCGGTAAGGGGCTGGAGCTCAACGGCAAGGCTGTGGCAAACATGACAGCCGAGGTGAAGAGCCTGGGCTACAAGGAGCTGGACCTCAAGAACATCAAGATGGATGCCAAGCTGAGCAACTACGTGGCCAGCGCGAACATCAGCAGCGACAACGTCCTGCTCAAGATGAACGGAACGGCAAGCTACAACCTGGGCAAGAGCTATCCGTGCGCTTCGGCCGACGTGGATGTGGACCACGTGGGCTTCTACGAGCTTGGACTGACGCCCAAACCCGCTACCCACGACCTCTCATTCTGCCTGAAGGGTGAGGTGGACAAGCATATCATCTCGGCCGATCTGACCTCCGAGGATCTGAGCTTCAAGCTGGAGACCGACATGGGCGTCAACGAGTTGATGAGCCAGATAGAGAAGCTGGGCAAACGCTTCGACAAGCAGATGAAGGAGAAGAGCCTCGACCTCGACGCCCTGCGCGAGTTGCTGCCTACAGCCCACATCGAGATGTCGGCGGGAAGCAACAATATACTGGCATGGTATCTCGAGACCAACGACGTACATTACAAGAGCATAAAGGCGAATTTCGACACCGAGCCGGTGAACGGACTGAACGGACGCGGACATATCTATGCCCTCAAGGTGGATACCCTGCAGCTCGACACAATCTACTTCACAGCCCGTCAGGACACCGGAAGCATCATCCTCAAGGGTGGAGTCATCAACAATGCCGACAATCCGCACATCGCCTTCAATGCCAACTTCGACGGCCACTTCTGCAACGACGATGCAGAGCTGACCCTGCAATACATCGACGACAAGGGCGAGACGGGTCTGCTGCTCGGCGTCAGGGCACGTCCGCTGACAGGCGGAAACGGCAAGGGCGACGGAATAGTATTCTCTCTGCTGCCCGAGGAGCCTATCGTGGCCTACCGCAAGTTTAAGTTCGTAGAGAATGAGAAATGGATATATCTGCACCGCAACAACCGAGTCTACGCCAACGTCAACATGAACGACAGTCAGGGCGTGGGCATACAGATACAGTCGCTGCCCACCGACACGGTGTCTCTGCAGAACATCGACGTGGAGCTGCGCAACATAGAGCTTGAGGACATCTTCAAGATTATGCCATACATGCCTAGCGTCACGGGACTCATGACTGCCGATGTCCACTTCATCCAGACCGAGGAGAACATCCAGCTCTCCACCGAGACGATGATTGACAAGCTGACCTACGAGCATCGCCCCGTGGGCGACATCGCCTTCGGTGCCACATGGCTCCCGGGCGACAATGGCGAACAGTATGTCAACGCCTACGTGGCCCACAACGACAATCAGGTGCTTCAGGCCGACGGAATGATTAGTCCGACGGTGGCGAAGAGGGACAGCATCGGCTTCGACCTTACGCTCCACGAGTTCCCGATGAGCCTGGCCAACATCTTCGTTCCTGCCGAACTGGCAACGATGACGGGCGACATCTGTGGCGACCTGAACGCTCACGGCTATCTCGACGCGCCTATCGTTAATGGTAGCGTCTCCTTCGACAGCCTGAAGGTCAACTCGGCTCAGTATGGCGTGAAGTTCGAGCTCGACAACACACCGCTGAAGGTCGTTGACAACAGAATGCTCTTCGACAAATTCGCAATATATGCTTCGGGCGAAAACCCGTTCACCATTGACGGATATGTGGACCTCCACAACTATGCCAACCCCGACGTCAACCTGCGACTCAGCGCGAACAACTACGTGCTGCTCGACGCCAAACGTACACGCGAGAGTCTGCTCTACGGAAAGATTGCGCTCGACGTCAACGCATCGCTGAAGGGTCCCGCCGACGCACTGGTGATGCGAGGCAGCATGTCGGTGCTCGGGTCGACCGACGTAACCTACGTGCTGACCGACTCTCCGCTGACCGTCGAGGACCGACTGGGCGACCTTGTCACCTTCACCAACTTTGCCGACACGACGGCAGTGCAGCAGCAGGACTACAGCAACATCTCGCTGGGAGGCCTCGACATGGTGATGAGCGTGAAGATTGACCAGCTGGCACAGCTTAAGGCAGACCTCAGCACCGACCGCTCAAGCCGCATCCAGCTGCAGGGTGGCGGTACGCTTTCACTGAAATACTCTCCGCAGGGCGAACTGAGCCTCACCGGCCGATACACCCTGACAGGAGGAACGATAAAATACTCGTTGCCGGTGATTCCGCTCAAGGAGTTCGAGATTCTCAGCGGCAGCTATGTAGACTGGACGGGCGACCCGATGGACCCAATACTCAACCTCTCGGCTACCGAGAAGCTGAAGGCCTCGGTGGCAGACGACAGTGGCTCGTCACGACTTGTGCAGTTTGAGATCTCGGTTGTCATAAAGAACACCCTCGACGACCTCTCACTGGCATTCGAGATTGACGCGCCCGACGACAGCGAGATTCAGAACCAGCTGGCAATGATGGGCGAGGATGAGCGACAGAAGAACGCCGTGGCGATGCTGGCAACGGGAATCTACCTGGCTGACTCCGGCTCAAGCAACTTCAACATGAGCTCTGCGCTCAACAGTGTGCTGAGCAGTCAGATCAACAATCTGGTGGGCAACATCAACGGAGCCAACCTGAGCGTGGGTATCGACAACAACAGCAACAGCAGCACCGGCTCATCGCAGACCGACTATAGCTTCAGCTACTCACAGCGATTCTTCAACGACCGCTTCCAGATTGTCATTGGTGGTAAGGTGTCAACTGGCTCGAACGTGACGAATGATGCCGGCTCGTTCATCGACAACGTGCGCCTGGAGTACCGACTGGACAACTCCGCAACGCGCTACCTGCAGCTCTTCTACGACAAGAACTACGAGTCGGTGCTCGACGGCGAGGTGACCGAGGCTGGAGTCGGAGTGGTGTTGCGCCGCAGAATGAACAAGCTGAAGGAGCTCTTCATGTTCAACACCAAGAAGAGCGAGAAACGTAAACAACAGAAACTTGAAAAAGAGAAAGAGATAAATGAGACTCAACAAAGCAACATATAGACTGGCGTGGCTCGTCGTCGCGCTCTGCATACTTGCCTCGTGCAGCACAACAAAGAATCTGCCCGAGGGTGAGGTGCTCTATACCGGCTACAAGACAGAATATACCAACAAGTCGACCACCGAGGATGGCGAGACGGCGCTGTCGGAGATTGCAGCAGCACTCGACAAGACTCCGTCGACAAAGGTGTTCGGATTCATCCCCTTCCCCTTCGGAATGTGGATCTACAACGACTTCGTGAAGTATGAGAAGGGCTTCGGACGCTTCATCTTCAACCGCTTTGCTGCCAATCCGGTCTACATCTCTACCGTAAACCCGGACATACGTACCAAGGTGGCAACAAACCTGCTCTACGACTACGGTTACTTCCGCGGAAACGTGACGAGCAAGACTGTTGTCGACAAGAAGAATCCACGCAAGGCCAGCATTATATATAATGTGAACATGGGTACGCCCTACACCATCGACTCACTCTCCTACGTCGGCTTCGACCCGCACATCGAGATGGTCATGAACCGCGCCCGACGCCGTTCGTACGTCAAACCGGGACAGCAGTTCAACGTGCCGTTGCTCGACCAGGAGCGTACGCGTGTGAGCACCCTGCTGCGCAACATCGGTTACTTCAACTTCCGCACCGACTACATCACCTATCAGGCCGACACCTTCAGGACGGCTGGCAAGGTGGACCTTCGCCTGACGCCAATCGCCGGACTCCCCGAGGGCGCACAGAAGCGCTACTACGTGGACGGTACCTCGGTCTATCTCTACGGACAGAGCGGCGAACGTCCGACCGACACGGTGAGCTACCGCGGCATGAATATCTACTATCACGACAAACTGGAGGTACGTCCGTCGATGCTCTACCGCTGGATCAACTATCAGGCATACGTGAAGAACGACTCCATCCGCCGTTTCCACGACCGCAAGCTCTACAGCCAGTACAAGCAGGAGCGCATCCAGGAGAAGCTGGCGAAGACGGGCATATTCTCATATATGAATCTTCAGTACACACCGAAGGATACGACTGCGGCGTGCGACACTCTGGAGCTGACGCTTCAGGCTGCCCTGGCCAAACCTCTCGACGCCGAGCTGGAGTTCAACGTGGTGACCAAGAGCACGGATCAGACGGGTCCGGGCGCTGCCTTCTCGCTCACTCGTTACAATGTGTTCGGAGGCGGTGAGACATGGAACATGAAGCTGAAGGGCTCATACGAATGGCAGACAGGAAAGTCGAACAAGGGCTCCATCTTCAACAGCTGGGAGATGGGAGCCGAGTCGTCGCTCACATTCCCGACTGTGGTGCTTCCGCACTTCAGGGGACGAGAATATGACTTCCCCGCAACGACAACATATAAGCTCTATGTCGACCAGCTGAACCGTGCGAAATACTACAAGCTGCTCTCCTTCGGCGGAAACGTCACCTACGACTTCCAGCGCTCAACGACCAGCAAGTACAGCGTAAGCCCCTTCCAGCTGACGTTCAACGTTCTGCAACACAGTTCTGAGGAGTTCGACGAGCTGGCACAGAAGAATCCGGCGCTCTACATCAGTCTTGAGAACCAGTTCATCCCTGCCATGAGCTTCAGCTACACCTTCGACAACTCGGCGGTCAAGGGCGTGAAGAATCCGTCGTGGTGGCAGATCTCGGCCAGCGAAGCGGGAAACATACTCTCCTGCGCCTACGCTGCCTTCGGTCAGCCATTCAGCAAGCAGGACAAGAACCTGATGGGTTCATCGTTTGCACAGTATGTGAAACTCCAGGGCGAGTATCGCTATCTCTATAATCTCAATCCCAACAACGCCATTGCGACCCGCGTGGCTGCGGGAGTCATCTGCTCCTACGGCAACAAACTGATTGCGCCCTACAGCGAACAGTTCTACATCGGTGGTGCAAACAGCGTGCGCGCCTTCACGGTGCGCGGCATCGGTCCCGGCGGTACCATTCCGCAGGAGGGAAGCTACGGCTATCTCGACCAGACAGGAACAATGCGACTCGAGGCAAACGCCGAGTGGCGCTTCCGTCTCTACGATGATCTCTGGGGTGCAGCCTTCCTCGACGCAGGAAACGTTTGGCTGCTGCGCTACGACGAGGCACGTCCCGAGGGACAGTTCAAGCTGAAGACATTCGGCAAGCAGATTGCGCTGGGCACCGGCTTCGGCGTTCGCTACGACATGGACTTCCTGGTGTTCCGTCTCGATGTCGGCATTCCTCTCCACGACCCCTACGACACGGGCAAGAGCGGATACTACAACGTGGATGGCAAATTCCTGAAGCAGCTGGCTGTGCATTTCGCCATCGGATATCCATTCTAAAAAGATATACATCCCAGACACCTTCGGAGGTCTGGGATTTTTTTCGCGACGTAAAGAGAAAACTTATATTATTTGTTGTTCAATTTTGTGAATTAAATACACTAAATTTGCGGTATCAAAAGAGACATTAATATAAACCTAAAAAAATAGATATACATGAAACCGACTTTATTTGTACTTGCGGCTGGTATGGGTAGCCGCTACGGTGGTTTGAAACAGCTGGACGGACTGGGTCCTAACGGCGAAACAATCATGGACTACTCTATCTACGACGCCATCCGCGGCGGATTCGGAAAGGTAGTATTCGTTATCCGTAAAGATTTCGAAGAGGACTTCCGCAACAAGATACTTAGCAAATATGAGAATCATATCCCTGTAGAGCTCGTATTCCAGGCTCTCGACAACCTGCCTGAGGGATTCACTTGTCCGGCAGAGCGCGTTAAACCGTGGGGAACTAACCACGCCGTTCTGATGGGTAAGGATGTCATCAAGGAGCCATTCGCCGTAATCAATGCCGACGACTTCTATGGCCGCGACAGCTTCGCCGTTATCGGCAAGGCACTCTCTGAGATGGGCGGAAAGAAGAACGACTACTGCATGGTGGGCTACAGAGTGGGCAACACCCTGAGCGAGAGCGGAAGCGTGGCACGCGGCGTCTGCGAGACAAATGCCGAGGGCTACCTGACTACTGTCGTTGAGCGTACTGCCATCGAGCGTATCAATGGTAAGGTGTCATTCACCGACGAGAACGGAGTGCTTCAGACTATCGCCGACAACACACCGGTATCAATGAACATGTGGGGCTTCACTCCCGACTACTTCGAATACTCTGAGGAGTACTTCAAGGAGTTCCTGAAGGCCAACAGCGAGAACCTGAAGGCTGAGTACTTCATCCCGCTGATGGTGAACAAGCTGATCAACGACGGCACTGCACGCGTCAAGGTGCTCGACACAACGAGCAAATGGTTCGGCGTTACCTACGCTGCCGACCGTCAGGGCGTTGTCGACAAGATTCAGTCGCTCGTAGATGCTGGCGAATATCCCGCTAAGCTCTTCTAAAGAAAACAGCTCACAAGCTTAACAAAGCATATAAATAAGCCAATACTAAAACAGGGCGCAACGGATGTATCTGTGAAGATTCATACGCTGCGCCCTGAACTTTTATATAATCTGCGATATGTTGTCGCTCAAAAATATGTTGTCGTTCAAGTATGGGCAAAAAAAAAGGAGTCACGCCTGACTCCAACCTTTGTTAACCTTAAATCTAATACTATGAAAAACACGTTGCAAAGGTAGGGCTTTTCCGATTACCTGCAAGCGTTTCGACGATTTTTCTTTGTTTTATAACACTGATTAACATTACAACCCCAAATGAAAGGTTTGTTAAACCTCTCAACGGCTTGCTTTCAGTGCCTTGATTACGGCAGAAGTGAATCCTTCGTGCTCCAGTTCGTTCAGTCCCTTGATGGTGATTCCTCCCGGTGTGGTCACCTTGTCAATCTCCAGCGCAGGATGTGTGTCGCCAGCCAGAATAATCTCTGCGGCGCCCTTCATGGTCTGCGCCACCATCTTCATTGAGTCGGCAGGCTTCAGCCCCATCTCTGTTCCCGCCTGCATGGCAGCCTGGATATATTTAAAGAGGTATGCAATGCCGCACGATGTCAGTGCCGTTCCCGCCTCAAACTTCTCCTCGGGCAGCACGATTGATGTGCCCAGCTCGTTGAGCAGGCCGACAATCTCGCTCTTAAGCTCCTCGCTGACATTCCTGACAGCCACCAGGTTCATGCTCTCCTTCACGCTGATTGCAGTGTTGGGGATAAGTCGGAACATCGCCATAGACTTGAAGCCGGTGAACTCCTCAAGCTGCGCGAAGCTGATTCCTGCAGCCACGGAGATCAATGTCTGGCTCTCCTTCAGCTTCAGCTCGCTCACCACCGAGGCGATGAGCCACGGCTTCACGGCGAGAACCACGACATCCGCCTTGGCGGCAGCATCGCTATTACTTGTTGTTACGTTGATTTCCGGATATTCAGCCTTCAGCTTGTCGAGCTTTGGCTGTGATGGGTTAGCTACGAATATGTCGTGTGTCTCTACTCTCTTTCCGGCAGAGAGTCCGCGGGCAATGGCACCTCCCATGTTTCCCGCACCGATAATTGCTATTTTCATAATAGTAGTATTAAATGAATACGGGGATTAGAATCGCTCCTAACCCCCGATTTATATTTACTGAAGCACAGCTTTAAAGCGTTTGAGGAACTCGTCGGCATCGGCTTTCGTGATGCAGAGCGGCGGCAACAGACGGATGACGTTGGTGCCACTGACGCCGGTGAAGACGTGCTGCTCGTAGATGAGCTTGTTGCGGATCTCCTTGATTGGCTGGTCGAACTCCATACCGATCATCAATCCACGGCCACGAACCTCCTTGATCTGCGGGAACTTCTTCAGCTCCTCGATGAGGTATGCACCCACTGTAGCTGCATTCTCCACGAGGTTGTCCTGCTCGATGACATCCATCACTGCGAGAGCTGCTGCACACGCCAAGTGGTTACCACCAAATGTTGTGCCGAGCATGCCGTAGACTGGCTTGAACATCGGGCTGATGAGGAGAC